>CAYNUM010000200.1:0-5205 GCA_964400025.1 uncultured Croceivirga sp. | reverse complement strand
TTTTTAAATGTAATAATGTTGAGTTTGTCAAAAATTGATACCAATGTGGGCAGTAACAATTATATTTTAAAGAACTTAATCCGCACTTAAGCGTGAGTACACCAATTCATCCAACGCTTTCAAACGCTCTTTGGCCTCTTTGGTACTTTCGGATTCATTTATACCGCTTTGCTCAATCTTGGAAGCAAATTGTAAGGCGCACATGGCCAAAACATCTTGTTTGTCACGCACGGCGTAATTCTGCTCAAATTTTTTGGCCAAATGATCTATGTTCTTGGCCGCTTTGCGCAACCCCTCTTCTTGTTTGGGGTCAATGGTCAAGGGATACACCCTATCGGCAATTGAAAGCTTTATTTTGAGCTTCTCCTCCATATATCAAACCTTATTCTGCCAACTGGGCAATACAACTGTCCAATTCTCGAATGAGGGTATTTATCTTGAGCTTAGCTTCTGTTTTGTTTGTATTACTACCCAGCATCGAATTTGCCATTTTTAGCGAGTCGTATTTTTCCTTCCACTCCTCTAGGGCTCTCTTGGTTTGCTCGTTTGATTCCGTTTGGTGTTCCAGCTCTTCCTTTAACTTGGCATTCGCCTTATTCAGCACCTCTAATCGGTGCAAAAGCTTGCTCACTTTATTCTCAAGGGAATCTACAATTTCAATAAGTTCACCCATCAGCAAATCGCAATGCGTATTCAAACAAAGTTAACGAACTGTAACCAACCGAACAATTTTTTTAAGGTATTCTTAGAGACAACACAACGCCTTTTAACCTTTGTTTCGATTTTGATTTTATCGGGTATTGGTTACTTTTGAAAGTAAATATCCATACATGGCGCACATACGGCTCATCTGCGTTTTCTTTTTCACATTTTTTAGTTTGACTGGCCAGAAGCAATACCCTCAAGACGTATTTCGCCCGCCTTTAGACATTCCCCTGATACTTTCGGGCACTTTTGGCGAGCTACGGTCTAACCATTTTCACGGCGGTATCGACATCAAAACACAACAACGCCAAGGATTACCGGTTTTTGCCATTGCCGATGGAACGGTAACACGCATCAAGGTATCCATTTATGGCTATGGTAAGGCGCTGTACGTTGCACATCCAAATGGTTTCACCTCAGTGTACGCCCATCTTCAGAAGTATGGTCCAAAAATTCAAGAGTACATCAAAAATGTGCAATACGGCAAACGCAGCTATGGGGTTGAAGTCTTTCCTGAATACGGGGAAATAGCCGTCAAAAAAGGTGATATTATCGCCTACACCGGGAATACCGGGGGCTCCTCGGGGCCGCATTTGCACTTTGAGATTCGAAACAGTATCACAGAAAAACCGACCAATCCTTTATTGTACGGTTTCGACGTTCGCGATGCTACAAATCCTGAGTTGGTAGGCCTTTTTGGCTATCCACTTTCAAAAGGGGCACACGTCAACAGAAGCGAAGAAAAAATTCAACTGAACTTTAGTCGACAAGCTGACGGTAGTTTCCTTGCCGATAAAGTCACCGCCTTAGGCACCATAGGTTTTGGGTTCAATAGTTATGACCGGCAAGACATGGCAGCCAATAAAAATGGGGTCTATTCAGTGACCCAAACCGTAAATGGCAAGGTGCACACCGAATATGACTTTGAAACCTTTTCTTTCGGCGAGACACGTTACATCAATACGTTAATCGATTATCCTCACTTCAAGAAATACCGACAGCGTATTCAAAAACTGTTCAAGGAACCCTCCAACAAATTGGATATCTACAATAAATTGTATTTGGATGGAAAAGTTATCGTTCAGGAGGGGTTAAGTTATAATGTGGATATTTTGATTACTGACATAGAGGGTAATGAAATCAAAGTAGTCATCCCTGTAGAAGGAAAGAAAGAAGCCATTCAACTCCCTAAAAAGGAAGTGGTTACCGACCACTTTTTGAAAGCAGATAGCGCTTCAAATTTTGATTTGGGCCTTGCCAAAGTCCACTTCCCGGCAAGTACTTTCTATAAGGATTTTTACCTCCACCTCGAAAAAGGGGAGGATACCATCACCCTTCACAACGATAAGATTGCAGCACACCGCATTTTCACGATGACTTTTGATGTCTCGAAATATAGCGACGAAGAAAAAAAACAGCTCTTTATTGCTCGATTGGACAAGAAATCGAGACCACAATATGCAACAACCTACAAGAAGGCCAACACCTTTATCACAAGAACAAGAAATTTAGGAAAATACACGCTGGCCACTGACTCAGTTCCACCAAAGATTCGCCCAAGAAACTTTAAACCGGGTAAATGGCTGAACAATTACCGCTACCTTAGTTTGACTATTTCAGACGACCTCAGTGGAATTGATTCGTACAAAGCCTACCTAAATGGCAAATGGATTTTAATGGAACACGAGCCCAAAAGAAATACCATTACCTATAACTTCGAAGACAACATCTCTGATGAAACGCAATGCACCCTTAAGGTAATCGTTACTGATAACGTAGGCAATACCAGCACTTTTGAAGAAACCTTCTACAGAAAATAAATACGCGGCACTGGTATTAGTGCTCATGCTTATACTAACCGAATCTCTTCTCGGGCAAACCGCGGTAATTTCAGGCCATGTACTCAATGAAGACCAACAACCTCTGACCAATGTTAACATTTCGGCACAAGGAACGGGCACAACAACAAATGAATCGGGGTTTTATCTATTGGAACTTGTAGCAGACCGAACTACGACCATTACTTTTTCCCACATTGGCCATCAAGACATTGTACTTCAAAATATTACCCTGACCACCAATGAAACCTTTGAATTCAATCCTGTGATGACCACGCAACGCATTCAGATTGCTGAAGTTGAGGTTACCCCAACAGGGGATAGAAGGGTACAGGGCGTAACGACTATCGCACCTGAAATTGTTCGAAAAATACCAGGAGTCAATGCTGGAGTGGAAAACATTTTAAAATTACTGCCCGGGGTAACGTTCAATAACGAATTGAGCACCCAATACAATGTTCGCGGAGGAAATTTTGATGAAAATTTGGTCTATGTAAATGGTATTGAGGTATATCGCCCGTTTCTAATCCGGTCGGCCCAGCAAGAGGGTTTCAGTTTCGTGAACAGTAGTATGGTCGAAAACGCCAATTTTTCTGCTGGTGGATTTCAAGCCAAATATGGCGACAAACTATCATCTGTATTGGATATCACCTATAAAACACCAACCTCATTTGCCATCGAGGCAGAAGGGAGTTTTCTGGGTGCCAGTACCACTGTGGAAACCATTTCAAAGAAAAAGAACTTCACTTCTTTGACCGGGATTCGTTACAGGAACAATGCGCTCTTTATAAATAGTCAACAGACCGAGACGAACGTCGTGCCACGATTTTTTGATGCCCAAACTTATTTGACACATCAGTTAAGCGACCGTGTTCGTCTAAGTCTTTTGGGAAATCTTTCGATCAACGACTATGAAAACGAGCCCATTACCCGCCAGACAAATTTCGGAACCATTATAGAACCACGAGCCCTTTTGGTGTTCTATGAAGGAAGGGAACAAAACCGTTATGAAACCCAACTGGGAGCCATTAACGCAGATATTCTGTTTAATGAAGATTTAAAGTTGAGTTTCACCTCATCGGTATATCACGCCCTTGAGGAAGAATTCACTGACGTTATCGCGCAATACGAACTCGGAGAGATAGATACCAACCTAGGAAGCGAAAATCTTGGAGAGGTCACTGAGAGTCGTGGGGTTGGCTCGCAATTTAATAGGGCAAGAAATGTACTTGATGCCTTGATTGTCAATCTTTCACACAAAGGAATTTTGAAAAAAGGGCAAACCACCTGGCAATATGGCCTGCGTTATAGCCACGAAGATTTTAGAGATCGATTGAATGAAGCTGAATTTTTGGATTCGACAGGTTTTTTAATACGCCCACCAAACGACGAGTTTATCAACAACCAACCCGAAGAACCTTTTGAGGCCCCCATCGTACCTTTTGAAAGTGCCAATGCCACCAACTTTGTGAAGACCAATCGTTTTTCAGGTTTTTTGCAATTTGACCAGCAGACCAAATGGGGCGAACATACCATTTACTATAACTTAGGACTACGGGCACAGTATTGGGGCCTATCCGGTGAGGGATTTGAAACCAATCGGCAATTTCTGGTTAGTCCAAGAGGTCAGTTTGCCATCAAGCCCAAGTGGAAAAACGATGTACTCTTCCGAATGGCAGTGGGCAGTTACCAACAACCTCCATTTTACCGTGAATTACGTGATATTCAGGGGCAAGTGAACCCAGAGGTAGAAGCACAAAAATCGTTTCACCTGGTTTTGGGCAACGAATATAGCTTTTCGTTATTCGATAGACCATTTACTTTGATAAGCGAAGCATACTATAAGAATTTAAACAATGTCAATACCTACACTGTAGAAGATGTGAGGATTCGTTACCATGCCGATAATATAGCGGAAGCCTACGCCTATGGATTTGACTTTCGATTAAATGGCGCCTTTATCCCTGGAGCTGAATCATGGCTGAGTCTTGGTTATCTCGAAACAAAGGAAAATATTGACAATAGGGGGTTTATTTCAAGACCTACGGACCAACGATTCAAATTTGGTCTGTTGTTCCAAGATTACATGCCCACGATTCCCAATATGAAGTTGTATCTCAATCTCGTATACAACACCGGGGTACCAGGTGGATCCCCAAATAGTGCAGACCCATATGAATTTCAGAATAGATTAAGAGATTATAGAAGGGCCGATTTGGGCATTTCCTATATTTTTGCCGACAGAAACAGCGCATTCAATAAGGGGCATTGGTTACATACGTTTAGGGAGTTGGATTTAGGGTTTGAAATTTTCAATATTTTCAATAATCAGAATTCCATAACCAATACTTGGGTAAGGGATGTTGATACCCAACAACAATTTGCGGCACCCAATTTTTTAACGCCTCGTTTGTTGAACATTAAGCTGCATATGAGGTTTTGAAGTATTATGATAAAAAAGCTGGTATTTTTTTGTAGCCTTTTTGTCTTTTTTGCGAGCTCTGCCCAAAAAGACATTTTCGAAAGTAACCGTTTTGATGAACTGTCAGAGGACCATCAAGTATTGGCCATTATTCCTTTCATTACCCAGTTGGACCTGGAACAAAATATCTCCAAAAAGGAGCTTAAAGAGCTGGCCCAAAAAGAAGGCTATGCCGTACAG
>CAYNUM010000199.1:0-5213 GCA_964400025.1 uncultured Croceivirga sp. | reverse complement strand
TGCGTCATGTGCCCCAAGACCGTAAGATTTGGATTGCCCTTGATTTTCGGGAATTCTTTTTGGTCAATAGTAAAGAGCAGCTCATAATCTTCACCCCCACTCAAAGCAATCATTGTACTATCCATCTTGAACTCTTCAGCTGTTGAAATGACCGTTGGATCCAATGGAATTTTGTCTTCATATAAGTTACAGCCGACCTCACTTTGTTCACATAGATGTAGTATTTCAGAGGAAAGCCCATCACTGATATCAATCATACTGGTTGGATGTACTTCCAATTTTTCCAGCAATTCAACAATGTCTTTTCGAGCTTCAGGCTTTAGTTGTCGTTCGACAATATAACTGTAAGGCTCTAAATCGGGTTGATTATTTGGGTCAACTTTGAACACCTCTTTTTCGCGTTCCAAAACTTGTAGTCCAAGATAAGCACCGCCTAAGTCACCACTTACCACTAAAAGGTCATTCTCTTTGGTACCTGACCGCATGACCAGTTTCTCGTCAGTTACCTGTCCAATGGCAGTAACACTGATAAGCATACCCTTCGTTGATGAAGTGGTATCGCCTCCAATCAAATCCACACCATAGATTTTACAGGCCAGTGCCACCCCAGCATAAAACTCCTCCAAAGCCTCCAACGGGAATCGATTGGAAACGGCAAGTGAAACCGTGATTTGAGTGGCCATTGCGTTCATGGCATAAACATCAGAAAGATTGACAATAACCGATTTATAGCCAAGATGTTTAAGGGGCATATAACTCAAGTCAAAATGAACCCCTTCAATTAACAAATCTGTTGAAACGACAGTTTTCTGATGGTTCAAATCCAAAACGGCCGCATCATCGCCAATTCCTTTTAATGTAGAACTATTGGTCAGCTCAAAATCTTTGGTCAAATGTTTAATAAGTGCGAACTCACCAACCTGGTCCAACGATGTTCTTGACGCATTTTTATCTTCAAGCATGCGGCAAAAGTAACCGCAATAATTTAAATTGTATCTTTATTCTGCTATGAAGAAAGCATATTTTTTTGCCCCAGTACTATTCGCAACACTACTTATTTCCTGTGGTTCAGATGACGATGGTGAAATAAATCAAGACAACGGCAACGTTACCGTGCAGTTTTCTCAAGAATCGGGTTTTGATATTGAAGGTGATATCAATAGTTTACCCACATTATTGCTACAAGGTGAGGTATCTTCCGCAACAACGGTGACCGTTGAACTTATTGCCAATGGAACTTCTGCAGAAGAAGGCAGTGATTTTCAATTTAGCTCACCAGAGGTCATAAATATTCCGATAGGATCTTATGACGGCTCGGCAAATACGGCTTTAGCCATATCAGGCTTGACCATTATTGATGATTTAGACGAAGAAGAGACTGAAACTATTGAATTGATTTTGACCAACCCTACCGGTAATGCCAGTTTGGGTAATCGAGATAACACCTCATATAGTATTTTGGACAATGATGGGCTTTCTGTCTCTTTTTTGCTGACAAGTGCAACGGGTACTGAAAGTAGCCCAAACGACCTACCAAGGTTGTTGGTAATAGGTCCGGTTCTTGAAGACATTGTAGTGACCGTTACGGCCAGTGAGATGGGTACCGCAACGCTTGGTGAAGACTATAACCTTCAATCTCCTCAAGAGGTTGTAATTCCTGAAGGGGTTTACGATGGGTCCTCAGCATCAACAATTGCAATACCTGGTCTACAGATTATTGACGACGATTTAATAGAAGAGACGGAATTTTTCGAGCTAAGCTTAAGTAGTGATGTTGAGGACCTTTTAAGATTTACTGAAACGCGATATAATATCGAAGGTATCGCACCTTGCGAAGGTGGCATTGCCGGCAACTTTCCGTGTAATGGCTACGATTTATTGGGTAGAATTACTGTAAGTGACTTCGAATCGAGTGCGGGTAATGACATTTGGGGTTGGACAGACCCTACCAATGGTGATGAATATGCCTTGGTCGGATTGACTGATGGTACTGCGTTTGTTGATGTTTCTGGTGATGAGCCGGTCTATCTGGGCAAATTGCCATCGGCAACGGGGTCAAGTATTTGGCGTGACATAAAGGTTTATGAAAACCACGCCTATATCGTTTCAGAGGCCACTGGGCATGGTATGCAGGTCTTTAATTTGGCGCAATTAAGAAATGTCAATAATCCCCCAACCACTTTTACCGAAACTGCTAGATATACAGGTATAGGCAATTCGCACAACATTGTAATTAACGAGGAAGTTGGCTATGCCTATCCCGTGGGTACTGCTAGAACAGATGCCTTTAGTGGGGGCGTTCATTTTGTAGATATTCAAAATCCGAGTGCGCCAACAGCTGCTGGAGGCTACGGAACGAATGGGTATTGTCACGATGCCCAAGTGGTTACCTATATTGGCCCTGACACCGATTATTTGGGTCGAGAAATATTCATAGGATCAAATGAAACTCAGATTGCCATTGTTGATATTACCGATAAATCAAATCCGACTGAGATTGCTACTTTGGATTATTCTCAGGTAGGCTATACCCACCAAGGTTGGTTTACAGAAGACCAACGTTATTTTTTGCTAGGGGATGAGCTGGATGAAATCAATTTTGGATTCAATTCGAGAACCTTAGTTTTTGATTTTAGTGATTTGGACAACCCTGCATTTCACATGAATTATACCGGACCAACAGGAGCCATTGACCATAACGGATATGTCAAAGGCAATGAATTCTTTTTGGCCAATTACACGGCAGGCATGCGTGTGTTGGATATATCAGATATTGCAAATAGAAATATCAATGAGATTGCTTTTTTCGACACCTTTCCCAATAATGATGTAGCCAGTTTCGATGGTGCTTGGAGCGTCTACCCTTATTTTGAAAGTGGTAAGATTATTATCAATGATTCAAACACCGGGTTTTTTGTAGTTCGTAAATCTGAATAATCTAAGTGTAATGAAAAGAATTCTATTCTTTTTGGCCGTAATTATGGTGTTTTCCTTTAATTCCTGTACGGATGATTCCTTCACCATAGAAGCTAATGACGAGGTGCCAGATGATTTGCAGAATATCACCTGGATTTCAAACTATGGGGGCACTGGTGATGATTCGGCACGTTCCATAATTCGTACAAACGATGGAGGTTTTGCCATTCTTGGTATGACAAGTAGCATAGATGGTGACCTCGATTTTAAATCCTTGCCGGTAAATGACTATTGGTTGGTAAAGCTGAGTGCCAATGGCGAACTGCAATGGCAGAAAACTTATGGGGGCAGTGGTGATGATCAAGGGCAACAGGTTATTCAGACATCTGATGGTGGTTTCGCCATTACTGGTTACGCCCAAAGTGATGATGGTGATGGCACCAATAATGAGGGCTTTCATGACAATTGGATATTGAGACTTGATGCTTCTGGAACTATTCTTTGGGAAAAAAGTTTTGGTTTCGCCGGCCATGACCATTCGTATGACTTGGTCGAAACTGAAGATGGTGGCTTTTTCTTTTCTGGCTTTTTGGATATCACTTCATCAAATGGGGAAGGAGGTACTGATAAGAGCTCTTTGACCGCACATGGAGTTGGTGAATTTTGGGGAACCAAAGTCGATGCCAATGGAAATTTACAATGGCGTAAATTTTTTGGCGGTACCAATAATGACCGTTCTTTCGGTGTGGTCAATGCCCATGATGGCGGTTATGTATTAGCTGGGGCTTCCGAGAGTGATGATTTTGATATTTCAAATCCTAAGGGCAGTTATGATTTCTGGGCCGTTAAGGTGAATAAAAATGGAGAATTTGAATGGGAAAGTTCTTTCGGTGGTACCGGGATCGATCAAGCTCAAGACATTTTAGCTACTTCAGATGGGGGTTATGTAATAACAGGAAATACCTTTAGTACAGACACTCAGGTGACCAAAAACAATGGACAATCTGATGTGTGGTTAATTAAAATAGATGATAGTGGTCAGTTACTTTGGCAAAAAAGCTTTGGCGGCTCTGCTTTTGATGCGGCCCATAGTGTGCGCCCAACTCTTGATGGCGGTTTATTGGTTTGCGGAAATTCCAAGAGTTTTGACGGCGACGTATCACAGAACTTTGGTGAAAACGATATTTGGGTTTTTAAAACAGATGCTTCCGGAAATCTCCAGTGGGAAAAATCCTTTGGAGGATTGAGCCTTGATTTCGGCTATGATGCCATTGAGACCCAAAGTGGCAATATCGTTTTGGTCGGCGAAACGGCGAGTCAGGACTTTCCTGAAATCACCTCAAAAGGAGGTATAGATATGGTGGTTGTCAGTTTTAATTGATTACAGCTTATTTTCTCCTTCAGATTTCCTGAAAAATTAAAGGTTTTGACCCTCCAAATCCCCATTTAGCAACAGCTTAAATTCTGTTTAACCTTTCCATAAAGAAAGTTTATCAAAACATACGTTATAATAATGTTAGAAATCCAGTGATTATACGACGTAAAACCTATATTTGTGAGCTATTTAGAATAAATCCAAGTAAAACATGATAAAGGTATCAGATACTGCTAAACAGAAAGTGGTAACACTCATGACCGAAGATGGTTTTGACGCCACAACAGATTATGTTCGAGTTGGCGTAAAAAGTGGGGGTTGTAGTGGGTTATCCTATGAATTGGATTTTGATAACAAGGTTGAGGAAAATGACAAGGTGTTTGAAGACAATTCGATTCGCATTATAGTTGATAAGAAAAGTTTTTTATATCTCGTTGGAACTACATTAGAGTATTCTGGCGGCTTAAACGGTAAAGGTTTTGTGTTTAACAATCCCAATGCGCAACGCACATGCGGTTGTGGGGAAAGTTTTTCATTGTAATACGAGAACATGGCATATACTGAAGAAGAATTAAAAAAGGAACTCGAAACCAAAGAATACGAGTACGGGTTCTATACCGATATTGAATCGGACACCCTTCCAAAAGGGTTGAACGAAAACATTGTGATTGCCATCTCCAAGAAAAAGGAAGAACCAGAGTGGATGACCGAATGGCGTTTGGATGCTTTTCGCGAATGGCAAAAGATGGAGGAGCCTGAGTGGGCAAATGTACATTATCAAAAGCCGAATTTTCAAGATATCTCCTATTATTCAGCTCCGAACAAAAAACCGAAATACAACAGCCTTGATGAGGTTGATCCAGAGCTATTGGATACCTTCAAGAAGCTCGGCATCTCTTTGGATGAACAAAAGAAATTGGCA
>CAYNUM010000198.1:0-5214 GCA_964400025.1 uncultured Croceivirga sp. | reverse complement strand
TGGTTGAATTTTCGAACTACTGATTTTTTATGTGCCATTTTTCCAACCTTCGGATGGGGTATTGGTCTGTTCTTTCATGGTATGGAAGCCTTTGGCTATAACCCTGTTTTGGGGAGGAATTGGGAAGATCGTAAGATAAGAGAACTTATGGAAAAGGATGATTTTTAATTAACCCCATCATCTCAGAAAGGTCATAAAGAAGTATCATTCAGTTGATGGCATTTTAACAGGACTCACATCATCGTGGTTCAAAATTCGTTCTTCTCCTCTGTCAATGCGCATTACCAATTTACATGCGGGATCTGGGCAAACGACCCTCGCATCGGTTTCCATCCAATCAGCAGGATGATTTTTTCGCTGCTTGGTTGGAAGTAAAGGAATCGTAGACTGCAAGGCATAAAGGCAAAAGTCTTTCCCTTTTGGAAGTGATAGTTTTCCGCCCTTGAGATAAAAAGAATCCCCAACCTCCATATTACAAGTGCAGTTGCCCTCAATTTTTTCAACTGAAATGGTCAAATCATAAAGTTCAAATTGATCTTCGCGTAGATTTTTATTGTCGTTCATATCAATGTTCGTTCTTGGTTTCCCCCCGATTAAAAAATAAGGTAATGAATGTCATTAAAAACAGTCCCCATGACATAAAGTTATGTAATCCCACATCAAACGGACTGACTTTAGGGATATCAAACTCCTGCCCAGTGCCGGTCATGTTCGCCATTAAAATTACCGGAATAAAGTAAGGTAACAAGAACGGGAAAACACAGGCTATCAAACTCAATAGGTTGGCTCTTCGAATACTACTTATCTCAAGACGTTCACCCGTTTTCTTTGTGAAATCAGTTACCATTAAAATAGCTACCACGCTATGGGTCGTTAGCAAAACGGCGAGACTCATAATTCCTGCAATCCAACCTTCACCCTGTTTTTTGGTTTTAGCACGTTCAGTGGCGATATCAACCAGCTTATTTAAGAGTCCGCTAGCTTTTAAGGTTGCGACAAGACCCATGAGCAAAATGGTGAAAACACTTAGACCTAAAGCTCTGTTGATTCCGTCAATGATAAAGCTCTTGGCGACAAAGTTTTCCAAATCCAGGGTTAGTACATTATCAAGGGTCAGTAGGCCCGTGATTAGCCCTAATACTGTTCCAAATACCAAACCAAACATTAGGCCATGTAATAAATGTTTTTTCTTTAGAAAGAGGTAAATGATGACGGCTGGCACCAATAACATGGGTAATCCCTTTGGGTCTCCACCAATTTCAGATACCGTCTCAACAGTCATAACAGGGGGTTGTAAAAAAGCAACGATAACAAAACCTACTAAGGCCAATACCGCTGCTGGCAAAATATATTTTATGCGACTTTTAATGGTTTCACCGATTTCGGCTTTTTGAGATAGTGCACTTGCGATGGTGGTATCGGAAATGGGAGCTATAAAGTCTCCAAAAGTGGCACCTGCTATGATGGCTCCGGCGAGGGCCGGTAAATGAGCTCCTAAAAGTCCTCCCGTAGGATATAAGAGTGGGCTACATATTAAAATGGTTGCAAAGCTCGAACCGGTTGATAATGATACGATACAGCAAATAAAAAAGGTGATGATTACGATACCGACCGCCCGCACATCTAGTAGATTGGCAAGCCAAATCAATGCCTCAACAAATCCCGTTAGGGTCATAAGTATTCCGATAATCGATGCCAATAACCAGGCCGTTATCATAATCATTACAATTCGCTGCGACATACCAGAAATTACCGTTTCGGAAAAGGCCGTTCGGTCTTTAGAAAAAAAAAGGCCCAGGGCCAGTGCTAGCACCAATATCGGCCAAAATCCCCTTTCATCAGGAGCACCGGACAGCGCAATAACCATAACACCAATGATGAAAACTAAAAATGGCAGCAAGGCGCCAAATGCTCCGCCGTAAAATTCTATTTTTGGCAAGTCTTCTGTAGAATCTTCCAGTTTCAATTTTAATCTTCGTTGAGATTGTATTTCATTATCGAACCATGTTTACCGGTTTTATCACGTTCCAGTTCATAAAATGGGCCATTAGGGCCATTGCCTTGACTCAATATCTTTTCGATTTGATCGAGGTCTTCTTTTTCAAGGTACACTTTTTCCAGAGCCTTAAGGGCTTCCAAATGATTTCGATTTCTTGCACCTACAATTATGGCGCCCACCATAGGCTTTTGTAAAATATAACTACAGGCAATTTCGGCAATATTAACATTGTATTTATCTGCTAGACTGTGCAAAACCCTTAGGGTTTCTTGAAAAAGGGCCCAACTACCGAACTCTTCAATTATCAAGCGATACTTGGTCAATGACCGATTTTCGAGGGGTGGGGTAGGGTCTTCCACGTTTAAATACCTATCACTTAGAAATCCCCCGGCAACGGTTCCGTAACAGAGATAGGGAATGTTCCTTTCCTTGGCCAGTTGGGTCATTTGTGACTCAACGCGCTGGTCAAAAACGGAATATTGAACTTGGTTGGAGGCCAGCTGCAATCCTGCATCCAATAATTCGTGAATTCTTTTTGTATCAAAATTGGTGATGCCAATGTACCTTATTTTACCAGCTTTTTGCAGTTCAGCCAGATGCAAGGCGGTTTCTATATATTTCGGAAATTGATAATCCCACCAAGCGAATTGCACCAGGTCAAGTTGTTCGACACCCAACCGCTTCAGCGATCTATCAATTATCTTTTCGGTCTCAGATTTGGTCAATTTTTCCAGAGCGTTGTAGTCAGGTACATACTTGGTGTGTATTTGAATGGGGTCTAAATTTCCTGAGGTAAAGGCATCTTTATTTCTCTTCAAGAATTTTCCAATCAATTCTTCCACCCCAGTATAGATATCGGCACAGTCAAATGTGGTTATCCCCGCATTGACAAAGTGCAGCATATCATCAAGCGCTTTCTCTTCAGAGATGGTTCCATGACCACCTGCAAGATGCCACCCACCCTTAATGACACGCGAAATGAAATAACCTGGTTGCAGTTCTGTGCGTTCCATCAATTGGTCGGTTGTGATTGTTCAAAAATACCGTAGAATTCATCAATGGGTATGGCGCCTGCTTTCATAATTGTATCCATAAAGAACTTTAAGTCAAAAGCTTCACCCAATCTTTTCTTCTCATAAGCCAACAACTCGGTAAACTCAGCGGCACCCAAAAAATACGAGGTCAACTGCATGGGTGACCTCATGATTCGACCCCAAAGGCTTTTAGCGAACTGTGGAGCCAATAAGGAGGTCTCGGTGGAAAATTTGAGTACCTTATCTTGGTTCCACCCATTACAATGTACTTGTACAGAGGTATACGAACGATTTGCATTTTCCAAACGCTTTCGTAAATGGGCCAAAAGCGTCAGAGGGTTTTCTTTTTCCCAACCCTCATCCAGTAATACCCTCTCGGTCAATGTAGCCCAGCCCTCCATATAGATGCCGTATGGAAATAGAAGTCGAACGGGGTGAGCGGTCTCGCGACTAATTTTTAGTTGGGTATAATGCCCGGGATACAGTTCGTGTATGACGATCATGCGGTTGAAGGGTTTATTGAAAGATGCCCAAAAATCAATTTGTTCCTGTTTTGGCAGTGATTCTGGAATGGACGGAAGATTTAAAACCGTCAGCGGATTTGGGTCAAAGGGAGGTGCACTGGCCACCCAACCAATTCGGGCCGCGGCACCTGCGCTTTCAGGAGCCGTTTGAATTTTCAATGTATTTACCTTGGGTAAGGTGGCAATATTGTTTTCTTCTATGAATTCGATAGCGGCGGCTGCCAAGTCTTCCCAAAACTGGAGGTATTCTACACTATTTAAGGGAGCGTCTTTTTCCATATCGGCCAATGCCAGCTTTATAATTTCCTGATGGTCATCGGGAATGGAAACATTGGGATAAGTTGAATTTAAATAATCAGATGCTACGTTCACCATCAATGCCTTTACCGTTTTAATTTCGGCAAATGCCATTTGGGCCAACTTTTTCGAAGTGATGTCACTATCGGTATACAACTGCAGTTGCCGGTCATATTCCTTAGTTCCCAGTACTGTTGAAGATTCTTTGGCATTGCGGAGTAATTCCTCGCCGAATACTACTAAAGCACTAAGGGGTTGAATCGCATTTTCTTTGATATTTTCACAGGTTGGGAAATCGATGTCCTCATTACCATCCTCCAGAAATTCAATCGTACTTTTTAATTGCTTTAGACCACTTTCTAAATCGTTTTTTGGAACATTGGTTAGATTTGATTTAGCAACTTGGGCCAATTGAGTCATGGCCTCTAACCGTAGACATAAAAGTTCAGATTTTTCGGTAATCAACAGGTAATTAGCCTTAGTAATACTTGGAATCGCGTTAGCGATTAGACCCGAATAATATCGCAGTGAGCGTTGGTGTTTGGACAGCTTTTCGAAGACATCAATTTCTGATTGTGCCTGTACCCTAAGCAACCGTGCATCAATTGGATTGATATTGGCACCGTTCTGTGCAATATTGGCCAAAACGTTTTTGTTATACCGCACCCATTTTTGAATGTTTTGCTCACTAAAATCTTCATAAGCCCAGATGGCGTCATGCATTCCTGACCTTTCCGCTTTCGAGGGGTAGAATTTTTTCCATTCCAGAATATATTCACCAGCAAGATCCTGTGCTTGAAGTTGGCCTAAAACTGAGATGAGTATGAAAAGTTGACCGAGTTTTTTTATCATTCTAAATTATTGATGTCTTATCAAGAAAGATAAGGATTCGCAATGAATTGCTTGTGAATGAAACAACTGTATAATAGTATTTTTCTAAATCACGATGGAAAACCGCTGATTTTGTTTTTGAAACCACTTAATGGATGGTCCACCCGCCATCGATAACCAAATTGGTGCCAGTGACCATTGATGAATTCGAGCCAATCAAATAATTGATGGCTGCTGAGATATCACTTATAGTAGCTACCTTGCCCACAGGTATTTTACTAAGCACATTGGCCAAATACTCTGGGTTGTCCAATCGTTCTGCGGTACCTGGTGTATAAGTGAAGGTCGGTGAGATGCCGTTGACCGTTATCCCCTTTTCAGCCCATTCGAGTGCTAAAACTCTAGTAAGTTGGTTTACGCCACCTTTCGAGGTACAATAAACGGCATGGTTTCTTATAGCAACCACACTGGCTTGTGAACTCATATTGATAATACGACCATACCCCTCTTCCCTCATATATTTTCCGGC
>CAYNUM010000197.1:0-5225 GCA_964400025.1 uncultured Croceivirga sp. | reverse complement strand
ACTCCGAAAGCCATCGAGGTAATGGTAGTAATACTCTATACCATCATAATTATACAGCAACTTGATCAAGAATTTGTCTACCTCCAAATTCTGTGGGACTGAAGGCGCAGTAGCCCCGGAGATATATTGATAATTTTCAGTGAAATAGTTTAACCCTAGCTCCACTCGATTTCTAAAGTTAAATTCATAAAGCCCCAGGACCTCTGTTGAGGTATTGTTGTAACGATAATCGGCGGTACCACTATCCAAAAAAACGGGTTCTTGCGTAGTCAGGTCCTGATAATTAATGGCCAGGCCAACCTTTTTGGAGAATAAATATGGAGCCCGAATATTTAGACCAAAAGAACCGAAGACGTCATACTGATAAAATGCCCCAAGGGTAACATTTTGACCTAGAAAGTTAAACTCTTGCAAGCCCACCCTAAAGGCAAATTCGTCGTCATTGGAAGTAAAAATATTGGCAAAAGGTATCAGAGTAAAGTTCTCTTGTATGCCATAAACCACCTGATATTCATTTTCATTTTCTGTTGCAAGTACCTGAAAATACGCATGTGCCACAGAGGGCAGTCGTATCAATCGAGAAATATCGTCTTGAATAAGTAAAGAATCTAGGTTGTCTCCTTTTTTAAGGTTTGCAACTTTCTTTATTAGTTCGGTGCGAGTTCTTTTGTTTCCCTGAACTTTAAGGTCGACAACGGTACCCTGCCCAATAGCAAAGTGAGATATGAGTACAAAGATGACGAAACTTAGCTTGATCATGGCGGCCCTTAGTTTGGGCTTAGTCTTCCATAGTGGCTTCTAATTACATCTTCGGCAGGTTTATTTTGTGGGGTGAAACGGTTGTCTTTGTTTCCACCCACTTCTTCATGCTGAATGAACCATTTCCACACGAGCCCCCCTGAGAACCAATCTTCTTTCCAAAACTCGTCAAAAGTCACGGAGAGGGCATCAGCTTGGGCCTGAAGATTTACATCCATCTCATTTCGATCTACAAGCCAGGGTTTCTTGGCAGTATAATCCATGCTCCGATATCCAAACTCAGTAAAAAGTATGGGTCTTTTGGTATCGGATGATAGTTGACCAAGTCTTGTTTTCCATTTTTGCCAGCCTAGGGCCATATTTTCTTTGGTTGGATTTTGTTCTTCCGTCAGTGGAAAATACGCGTCAACTCCCACATAGTCCAAAGCATCCCAAAACGGAGTCCTCGGGTATTCATCCCAATTGGAAGCATACGTAATCTTTCCGCTATACACTTTTCGAACTTCGACAATCAGTTTCTCCCAAAATGCGGGGCGATGCTTTACAAATTCCTCGAGTTCGGTTCCAATGCAATAGATCTCTGCTTTTGTCTCTTCGGCAAGTTCAGCGTAGGTGATTGCAAAATCGTAATACGCTCTTTCCAACTTTTTCCAATCTTCCTCAGATTGCATCATAATATCCCCTGTGAATTCTCCTCGCCAAACCCAGATCTGCGGTTTGAGCATTATTTTAATCCCGTTCTTTTTTAAAATGTTGATGTACTGCTTCCCACCAGCCCTGGTTTCACCATACCATTGTCGATCGGTGTCGAAAACCAAATTGGGATCCTGTAAATTGCGGATAAAACCAAAGGGCATTACCGCAGCATAATTGGCATTTACCTTTAATACCGGATTCACATGCTCTTGCAGCGCTTTTTCAGTTGAACCCACAAAACTGATTCCGTTTATTTTTTCTCGTGATTGACTACTACATGAAAACTGTAATAAACATAAAAGAAGAAGTCCTAATCGTTTCATAGAATTCGATTAGGACTAAAATTAGCTTTTTTGAAATTATCGCCTAGAATACAGCTCGTAAACCTATGTTAAAAGTTTCGCCTAGACCGGTATCCCCCCCTCGCACGAAATTTGTGTAAAGTCCCTCAATATTCAACTCTTTGGTCAATTGATATTTAAGACCCCCACCCAAGGCAGTAAAGTTTTGACTGAAATCGTTTCCTAAATCGACCAGTTCGGTATGTTGGGCCAAAGCGAGTACAGTGAACTTAGAACTCGGAAAATAACTTAGAAAGACGCCTGGTGTCAGTCGTAAACTATTATTGGCAAAACTCTCCTCTTGATCCCCAAAATTCAGTTCTGAATTAATCTCTGAGAATATCTGCCACTTTTTTCCAGGAAAAGTATAATCATAGAAAAATCGATTTTGCCAAGTAAACCCTTTTTGGTCCAAAAAGACCCCATTGTCATCAACTTCACTATCAATCAATGGAATTGAAAATGCACTTAGAACTGAAAAATTGCCAACGTTCTTGAACGGAACAAATTTAATGGCCGGTGCAATGGAAGTGACGCCCGAGGTGGTTCTTCTTTCCGTGCCACCCGTAGCCGTTTGAAAATCACGGCCATTAGCGCGGTATTCCAAAATAGCCCCTAAATTCACACGTCTTGAATCGGAAACTCCGGTAAATGCCTCTAAGGTAGAGGTGAAAAAGTTTTGCCTAACGCCATCTTCAGAAGCGAAAGTACTTTCTGTTTGGGTATAGAGATTATTGAACAGCTTTATATCCCATTGACCCTTAGCTATCAGTTTTGAAGGTGTGAGGTTCTGAATTACACTACCGGTATCTTCATCGGTACTATCATCATTTTGAGAAAATGCCACTATGGAAAACAAAAACACAGTGGTCGAAACAAGTTGAAATTTTATCTTTTTCATAATTCTTTTGTTGATTCTTATTTGATTTCGTTGAGTGTCCAATCGTAAGGGTAATACCCCGTTTTAGCGTTTGGACTTAATTTTTCCTTTCTATATTGATTCACAAAGTCAATTTCAGATTTTCCGCCTTGGGTAAAATCACCGTTATACCATTCAAAGATTTGTGAAAACAATACCTTCTTGCCCTTTACCCGAACAAATTCAGCATTGTTCAAAGCCAGTTCCGTTTGTTTTTGTAATTGGTTTTCCAATGATTCTGGTAAGTAGGCCTCATTAATTATAGGTGGGCATCCCAAGCCAGCACAGACCAGCACAAAATGAAATCGAGCTTCTTCAGGAAAATTTCCACGAAGTAGTTTATTCTCAATATCATTGAGCGTGATGTTTTGGCCGGCTATGTGATGGGTTGTCTTATCAAAGAAACCGTTGATGTCCAAGGGTGATTTGACTGGGTAATTATCCACGATTCCCTTGATGACATATAGGTTGTAAGCGTTTATCCAAAAGGCCTGATAATTTTTCACATCGCCTTTCGAAATTGTGACTTCACTTGAGAGGTTGAGTAGCCCGTTAAGTTCTTCTGGACTGCCTTTGATTGACTTATAATCGACCAATCCGTTTTGTACATAAGACCCAAAAAAGTCATTTGATTTTGAGAAAAACTCATCCAATTCTTGGGCTGATAATAGTTGGGCACCAAAAACAAAGAGGAGTACATTCAGTAAGGTTGTTGCTTTCATTTTAGTTGTAGTTAACAATTCAATTTCAGACCCTATGTCGTGGTAATGCAGCTTGCCCTACATCACGTTTAATTTTTTAAGAAACTTTTAAGTTTTTAAAAATCAGATAATTACACGTACGTTGAATTAACAGAACCTTACAGTTAAGCAAGAAATTTATAATGTTTCTAAATTAAGATGGCCGTGTAAAGTTCATACCTTTAAGAGCGACAACCTATTACAACCAATAACAACTCAATGGAGAACATTGTAATTATCGGTAATGGTATTGCGGGCGTAAGTGCCGCAAGACATATCCGAAAACTTTCCGACAAACGAATTATAATAGTTTCAGCCGAAACAGATTACTTCTTTTCACGAACGGCACTCATGTATGTTTACATGGGTCATATGAAATTTGAACATATTCAACCCTATGAAAATTGGTTTTGGGAAAAGAATCGAATCGAGCTGGTGCGGGGCTATGTCACAGAAGTGGATACCAAAAACAAACAATTATTGGTTGATGGATCTCGCTCACTGCACTATGACAAGTTGATTTTGGCCACAGGATCAAAACCAAATAAATTTGGGTGGCCCGGTCAAGATCTGCACGGGGTGCAAGGTCTGTATTCCAAGCAAGATTTAGACCTTTTGGAAGTAAACGCACCCAATAAAGAGGTTTGTAAGAGAGCGGTCATCGTTGGAGGCGGTCTGATAGGAATTGAATTGGCTGAGATGCTTCGCAGTCGAGATATCCCAGTAACTTTTTTAGTTCGTGAAAATAGTTTTTGGAACGGTGTTTTACCCGATGGCGAATCACAATTGATCAATGAACACATTCTAGAGCATCATATCGATCTTAGATTGGGAACAAATCTGGTAGAAATTATACCCGATGAAAATGGAAGAGTAAAAGCGATTACTACTGATAAAGGTGAAACTATTGCCTGTGATATGGTAGGATTAACCGCTGGTGTCTCCCCAAATATTGACTTTTTAAAGGATTCAGAAATTGAACTGGGCCGTGGTATAAAGGTCAACCGTTTTTTGGAAACCAATGTTGAAGATGTATATGCCATAGGCGACTGCGCTGAACAACATGAAGCTATTGGGAACAGAAGACCTATAGAGGCGGTTTGGTACACGGGCCGAATGATGGGCGAGACCGTGGCACAGACCATTTGTGGAAATAGGATAGAATACAAACCCGGACACTGGTTCAACTCCGCTAAATTTTTGGACGTTGAGTACCAAACCTATGGTTGGGTTTTTGGTGCAAGAGGTAAAATGGAATATGAGGAACAATTTCATTGGAGGCACCCTGAGGAAAAAATTTGTGTGACCATTGCTTTTCACAAAGAAACCCAGCTCTTTTTAGGGATAAACACTTTCGGTATTCGAATGCGCCATGAAATTTTTGATAGATGGCTCACTGAGGAACGTAAGATTGATTATGTGATGGAACACCTCGCAGATGCCAACTTTGATCCTGAATTCTATAAGCAATACGAAAAGGATATTGTCGCGAAATTCAATACTGACTTTGGTAAATCAATTAAGACAAAGAAAAAAAGTATCAAAAGAATATTTCAACTTAACTAAATAACATGAGCACTTACGATCGAAGTATGGCCCTTACAGGGCAACCACCCGTCACTATGAGCTGGAACCAAAAATTGGCCACCTTGACGGGCATGTTCGGCCTCGCCATTATTCTGTTGGCTGCATTTAATGTCAATTTCCCCAATAAAACTGTTTGGTTTACGGTCTCCATGTTATGTATACTGGGAGGGACTGCCTGGTTTT
>CAYNUM010000196.1:0-5265 GCA_964400025.1 uncultured Croceivirga sp. | reverse complement strand
AACACTCCCATCACTATGGACCATGAAAATGGGTTGGTTCAATTTTGATGCCGCAGGAAACGGGTCAAGTTTCAACCAATCTTCCCAAGTAGCGACAGCAAATTGGTCTGCATTCCATTCAGGGATAGCTCCACGCTCTGGATTTAAGTAGTAATCAAATTCACCAAACATGGCCGCAGTTTCATCGGTGGTTGAAATAGCAGGGATATACTCGATTTCACCAGTTTCGGCGAAGCGCTTTTTGGCATTTTGTGCAGCGGTTATTCTTTGTTGCACTCCTTCTTCTCCACCATAGAACAATTTAACTGCTTCGCCATCATGTAACCATGAGGCAACGGTAGCCACAGCTTTGATATCGGCATCTTCAGCGGAAGCCATAAAGGTATACATGGAACCTGCGCACACTCCGAATGCTCCAATATGGTCACCATCCACTTCAGGTAGTGTTTTTAAGAAGGTGACGGCATTCTTAATGTCCTTGATTTTTAAGGCAGGACTTTCGTATACTCTCGGTAGCCCTTCACTTTCACCGAAATTTCGGAAATCAAAGGCTAAAGTAATCAGACCTTTTTCGGCAAGTCTTTCGGCATATAGCCCAGCCATCTGCTCTTTTACAGTGGTCCAGCTACCGGAAACCACGACTGCGGGATACGAAGAACCTTCTTTGTAGTTGGCAGGATAGTAAAGGTTTCCGACTAAATTCAGACCTTCGCTTTTAAAATTTACTCTTTTCATCTGTTCTTGATTTGATGTTTCTATTTGTTCTTTCGAATTTTCTGATTTGACTTCTTTTTTGTTTCTGTTGCAGCCCAACAAGCATGCAACTGCAACCAAGGTTAAAATGTATGTTTTCATGTTTTTTACTTTATTTGATTCAATAATCCAAAACCGCGTGCGGCTACAATGGGATTAAAAATTTCTACATATTCAATAATCTCTCCCTTATCGTTAAACTTAAAGGTGGAGTAATAATCGTTGCTGTAAACACTGGCATCATTTTTTAGTTTAATGTCACCTTTATATTTTACGAACACGATGTTTGGGTCTTCCATGACGTATAGCTCTTCTATTGGAAATTCCATACCGTCGAAGTTTGGAAAAACCGGTGTCCAGTAGTCGCGGATACCATCTTTTCCTTCTGCTCCTTTAGGAAACACATTGGAATGGTACGGGTTGATGTGTTGGGCGTTTTCTGCAAAAAGATCTACCAAGCCGTTGACATCTTCATTTTCCAAAGCCTTAAAGAACTTTTTAACTGTCGTTTTGTTCTGTGTTGCAATCTTTATGTCCATAGTTGTAGTGTTGCTGTTTTGTGACTTGGAATTGCAGGAAAACAATACAAGCCCTAAAATGAGTGCTGATAATCCGGTTAGTTTATTTTTTATTGACATTATCGATAGCTTTTTGAATTAACCCACTATTGCCATCCTGAAACTTATAGTTAAAGGTCATGGACGTGACCTTCCAATCGTTTCCTATTTTTTTCAAGTCGAAATCATAAGAACCAATAACAGTCCAAACATTCCCGTTTTCATCTTCTAGAAAATGCGAAGCGGTTCCGTAAACAAATACATGGGCTTTGTTATTTTCAATTGTCGTTGTAAAATTTCCAAGTTGATGGTGGGTATGGGTAAAACCGGGCAGGACAGTTTTCCAACCTGATGTAATTTCACTTGGTGAAATTTCCGTAGCTGGGTTCCCTGTCATTGAGGAGTAATCCAGATTTACCATGTCAGCGAATTGTTCCTCAACCAATGACCAATCTTGCTGATCGGTCGCAACGAACAATTTTGTTACTGTGGATTGTACTTTGGATTGTTCCATTTCTTGAGCGTTTAGGGTTAAACAGATAGTGAGTGCAAAAAGGGATATTAACTTTTTCATGATATATCAATTTTGAACAGTACAAATGTCCAAAGCACCCATTGGGATGGATTTATAAAATCAAAGCAAGAACTCTAAAAATCAAAGAATCACTTCTTTTCTAAAGGAATTTGGGGTTTTTGCAGTGTATTTTTTGAAAAAACTGCTGAAGTTGTTGGGAGAATCGAAATGAAGGGAATATGCAATTTCCTTGACGCTCATATCGGTTTGGAGCAAGCGGGATTTGGCCAATCTGAGCAGGTGTTCATGAATGTGCTGCTTTGCCGTATGCTGTGTAATACCCTTGACAATGGTATTCAAATGATTGGGATGAATACCCAATTGATTTGCATAATAGCTAGGCGAATGGGTTTTACCTTTACCTAATGGGGCATCGGAACGAAGTTGGGTCTCTATGAGTGTTTGAAATCTAGAAAGGAGCGTAATATCTGTTTTTCGGATAGCCTTTGAGGCTTCATTTGGATCAATCTGTAGTTTAAAATATCGTTTTACATAATTCAATAAAAGCAGCACTTGGGCTTCCAATATTGGGAAGGTGTCCTCTTTTTCGGTTTGAAGTTCGGCGTAGATATGTTGAAACACATTGAGCATTTGAAAAGCTTCTTTGGAATCAACAGCAAATGGAATGGCTTTGTCAATTTTGAGGAATGGGAATTCATCCAACAAGTGCACAAGGTGTTTTGATTTTGATATAAAATCCATGGTGAAGATAATGTAGTAACCTTCCCAGTCGGGGGCAATATCCCATGAGATGATTTGGAACGGAGAGTTAAAAAAAACGGTAGATCCTTCTAGACTTTCGTGATGCCCAGAAATGGCTTTGCCGCTTCCTTCCAACTTTAGGGCAATGGCGTAGAATTCATGCTTGAAAGGGGGCATCTTATGAACCACCAAGGACATGTTTTCTTGAAAGCTCCGAATATCAAAATCATCCCGTTTTGGTGGCGGAATGTTGATGGCTTTGCAATAATCATGTAATGTAGCGTATTGAGATATCACCTTATGAAAATACAGGTTTACCGCTAAACACCTTTGACGTTTTCCAACAACAACCCGTAATCATATTGTAAATCTTCATGAAGAAGACCAATCTTTTTTTCGACAAAATCAAGTTGACGATGATACAAATTGGTCAAAGTTGTATTTCTACGAATGGAAGGCCTGAAGTCTTTTAGCTTCTGGCAGAAATAGAGTAGGAGCTCCACCTCAGTTTCTTTGTGACCGGAATACCGAATGTACTTCTTAAGGTTGCGTAAAATCTTTCGGACGCTCTTTTTTATATAAAAATAGCTGTTCGTGTTGATTTCTGAGAATAGCTCATCAATTTCACTTTTGACTGTTTCAATATACCCTTCTTCGTGGTCTGATTCAAAAAGCAGATACGTCAATAATTCTTTGTTTTCCTTTTTGAATTTGGACAGCCGAAGGCATAGTGCCAAAAGTTCCTCTGGGGTTCGATGTTGTAACTCTTTTTTGAGTTGGGATACGGTTGCGGCCTTCATTGAATTTGGTTTATCCAGTAATGAGTTGTTCGAGAAAATCACCTACAAAATAAGAAACCAAGGCAGCAATTCCGCCCAGGACCAAGGTCTCTGCGATGCCTTTTAAAACAGAAGTTTGGTTTACATAAGTCTTTAACCATCCTATGATGACAAACCCGAAGGCGGTTAAAACTGATGTGATTAAGAATAAGTTTTTACCTATTGGCGAAATATAATCCAGCACATAGGTAATCAAAGGAATCAATCCAATTGTTATGAATGAAATATAGGTGGTGGCCCCAATCCAGAAGGGAGATCGATTTTCCTCAATCATCTCCAATTCTTCTTTCATCATGGTATTTACCCAACGTTCTTTGTCTGCAGTGATGACCTCAACAACCTTTTCCAACAAATCACCTTCGAAACCCTTTGCAGCATAAATTTCCCTGATCTCTTCTCTCTCCATCTCGGGTAGGTGCTCTACCTCCCAATATTCTTCTTGTTTGTGTTTTTTGTAATTGTCCCTTTCAGATTTTGTGGAGAGGTAGGCCCCAACAGACATGGCGAAACCATCGGCCAATAAGTTGGCGAAACCTAATATGATGATAATGGCACTGTCCAGCCCAGCGCCTACCGAACCCGCGACTACCGCAAAGGTGGTCACACAACCGTCGATGCCGCCATACACAAATTCCCCCAAGTACTTTTCAAACCGTTTGAAAAGTCCGGACTTTTTGTGCAATTGGGTTTCGTTATGTGCTAGGGTATCGGTCATTGAACTATCGGTCTATCTAAGATACGAAGACAGCTCAAAACCCCCTTTATTGAATCAGCTCTCGCACGGCATCACGGGCCGAACGTGAAGCGGTATGTACCGAACTCCAGTCATCGAATTGGGTGTAGGAACAACCTGCGAAGTATAATTTGTTATCGACCGATTCTGCCATTCTTCTTGAAACGGAGGTTGATGCGCTATCATTCAGATAGGCAGCTTTGGCGAAAGGTTGCTCGTTCCAATTTTGGGCTAGAATACCTTGAAAGGTTTCCGAAGCTTTTCCATCAAAAATTTCATCTAGCTCTGCCAATACATAATCGCGAAGGGCATCGCCGCTGTACTGTTGGTAGACCTCGGCCTGCCTTCCCACAGAGAAAAGACCCAATACGTTATCGGCGGAGTTCTGACCATAGGCCGCATCATAATACAGTCGTTGGCCTTCACGGGTCTCGCTGTCATCAAAATATAGAAAGGTCGGATAGAACTGTTCTGTAAATTTCAAGAAGACTTTCATACCGCTCCATATGTTGGCATCGGCAATGGCGTTCTGTTTGTTATTGGGCAGCTCTGGCGTAAATTGTACTTCACCCAATTGAAGTAATTTCAAGGGTACGGTAACCACCAATTTGTCGGCCTCATATTGTTGCCCTTCACTATCCAATGCCACAACTTTGTCACCACTGTAATCAATGGAAGCAATTTTGGTGTTGAATTGCATTTTACTTTGAATACTGGGTACGATATACTCTTCGAAGAAATCAAACCAAGAAGAGCCAATGAATTTCTGGTCTTCATCGTCATTCACCGCTGACCCAACTTCCGTTATGGTCAAGTTACCATCGCTATAGTAGCCTGAAGTGTCCGATTCGGAATAAGGAAGCAAAGCAGTATTGATATTCACGGCTTCATCGTTTACAATAGCGGGCAATTCATTTGCTGAAACATGAAGCCACTCTGCACCAAGGGGAATTGGAAAATCAGTGAAGTCATTATTTGTTCGAAAGCGACCCCCGTACGAAGTATCGGCCTCCAATATTTGATAAGATATTCCTTGTTGTTCCAATAAATAGGCAGTAGCCATTCCGGCTGCACCAGCCCCGATAATTAAGACGGTGCCGTCAAAAT
>CAYNUM010000195.1:0-5307 GCA_964400025.1 uncultured Croceivirga sp. | reverse complement strand
TTATAAAATGATAGGGTATGTGGTACCACATTCAAAGTATCCCGAAGGCTATCATTGCGACCCGAAACTACCTTTGCCCTTTATCAATATTGCTTCGCAAAAGAACTTTATTGCTCTTTACCATTCAGGCATCTATGCAGATAAAGAGTTGTTGGACTGGTTTGTGGCGGAATACCCCAAACACGTCAAGACCAAATTAGATATGGGCAAAAGTTGTATACGGTTTAAAAAGGTACCGACCATACCGTATGAACTGATCGGTGAGCTTTGTCAAAAAATGTCTCCCGAAAATTGGATTGATTTATATGAAAAAAATGTAAAACGATGAAAAAAAGAGTAACTGGTCTGGGAGGTTTCTTCTTTAAAACGAAAGACCCCGATGGTATTAAAGATTGGTATAAAAAGCATTTGGGAATACCCACAGATCAATACGGTTGGACCTTCTGGTGGAAAGATAAAGATGGGAACGATTGTTCTACCCAATGGAGCCCGATGAATCAGGATACCCAATATTTCAACCCCAGTGAAAAACAATTTATGATGAACTTTAGGGTTGAAAACCTAAAGGAACTACTCGTAGAATTAGAAAAGGAGGGCGTTACCATTGTTGGTGAGGTCGAGGAATACGAGTATGGAAAATTCGGTTGGATTTTGGATCCTGAAGGCAATAAACTTGAGCTTTGGGAGCCTGTTGATAAAGCCTTTCTCTAGCAATTGATTTATTTTTTACATTTAGGTGATTATTAACCAATCAAATAAAAATCATGTCAGAAGAAAATAAAGACTTAGGCGGCAAGGCTGAGGAAGCATTCGACAAAGCAAAAGAAAAGGCTGGTGATTTTGCAGAAGATGCAAAGGAAGCAGCTGGCGATTTTGCTTCAGAGGCAAAAAAAACAGCCAACGAGTTTAGCGAAGGATTGAATAACGCAGTTGGTGGTGACAATAAAAAAATATTAGCTGGAGTGCTCGGCATAGTTTTAGGCTGGGCAGGAATTCACAAGTTCGTACTTGGGTACCAAAAAGAAGGTATCATGATGTTAGCCATTTCTTTGGTAGGGTTTGTCTTGACCTGTGTAGGGGTCGGTGTCTTTTTGGTTTGGATTATGGGGCTCGTTGGCCTTATTGAGGGCATCATTTACCTGACCAAATCAGATGAGGAATTTCACAATACCTATCAAGTAGGAAAAAAGCCTTGGTTCTAAAAAAATTGGTCAGAGTTTACTTCTGGCCTTTTTTATTCAAATATATCATCGTAATATTGCAATATATAATTAAATCATTTGGGAGCAACCAAATCACATATCTTCTCAAGCAAACACAATGAACTTGCCCAAATCGCAAAGGTCATGGCGCACCCGGCCCGTGTGGCCATACTTGAATATATCAGCAGGCAGGAAAATTGTATCTGTACCGACCTAGTCGATGAAATAGGTTTGGCACAGCCTACAATTTCACAACATTTGAACGAAATAAAGAAGATTGGACTCCTTGATGGAACATTTGAAGGTAAAAACCTTTGCTATTGCATTAACAAAGAACGGTGGACTGAAGTTCAGCAACTACTGTCCTCTTTCTTCCTAAACATTAATCTTAATTGCTGTTAGTATGAAAACCCTTGAATTTTTAAACCTCTTACAGGAGCACAAAGACAAAAGTCTAGTTTTTGAGTACCAACCCGGTAAAGTGGTTCCCGCTAATTATCATATCACAGAAGTAAAAAATATTTCAATTGACTCTGTTGATTGCGGTGCTAAAACTGATTCTTGGAACGAAACCATTATACAACTTTGGGAAAGTCCAGCTGAAATTGGTAAAACCCAATTCATGAGTGCATACAAAGCACTGGGAATCCTAAAAAAGGTTAACAGAATGCGGGCTATGGACCGAGAGGCCGAGCTGAAATTAGAGTACAGCAATGATTATTTTCATACGGCGCAACTGTTTGTCGATGATTTTACGTGGAACGACTCAAAACTGGTTATAAAACTTTCCATCAAAAAAACAGATTGTAAAGCAAAAGAAACCTGTGGAGTTCCTGAACCTGCTACAGTTATGGCCAGTGCATCATGTGCCCCTGGTAGTGGATGCTGTTAACTGCTTTTTAAATGGATATCACATACATTTTAGCTGCCTTATCCCTTTTGACCTTTATGGTGTTGGCTACCTATGATGGCTTTTATCTCCATCTTTGGAAGTATCGACTTTATGCAAGAGAAGATAGCCGTTTTGAGCATTTGACTCATACCGCTAGGGCCATATTATTCCCAATGATTGTCATTTTTATGGCTTTGAATGAAACAAGTTTTCCTCTTTTCGTATTTGGAACTGTACTTGCCTTTTTAGATTTTGTAATTCTGGCAATTGATGCGTATTCGGAGAAGAATAGTCGAGAATTTATGGGAGGTTTACCCAGATCAGAATACATCATACATCTTTTTTCAAATGGATTCCATTATGGTTTTGTCATATTGACGCTAGTGATAAAACTTGATTGGCATGAAAATTCGTTGGTTTTTGTTCCAACCGCAGAAAAAGAATTGTTTGCAGCAGAACTCTTTTCGTTTGTTGCCAAAAATGCCGTTCCCGGGGCAATTATTCTGGCCTTACTTCATGTTTTACTTTATTTGGATAAAGTAAAAACGATTTTGGACAACTATAGACTTAAGGTACAGTGCTGTTAAAACAAACATCTCATGAATAGTATCCAACTTTTACGAAAGATGTATCCCGAAGATTGGCCTGAAGTAGCACGGATTTATCAAGAAGGTATTTCAACGGGCTTTGCTACTTTTGAGACCGAAGTACCAGACTACCAGAGTTGGGATAAGGCCCATATATCAGAATGTCGTCTGGTTGCTGAAGATAAAACCAAAGTATTAGGTTGGGCGGTGCTTTCACCAGTATCCAGTAGATGCGTTTATGGTGGAGTGGCTGAAGTCAGTGTTTATATTAGTGAAGAAGCCCGAGGAAAAGGAGTAGGTAAGGCCCTGATGACAAAGCTTATTGAAGAAAGTGAAAAAGCGGGGTATTGGACCCTACAATCCGGTATCTTCCCTGAAAATCAAGCGAGTATTAAATTACATGAAAAAATAGGTTTTAGATTCCTGGGAAGGCGTGAAAAATTAGGTAAGACCAGCGAAGGTATCTGGAAAGACAACCTCTTATTTGAAAGACGAAGCAAAACTGTTGGGGTATAAAATTTTATGTCAGTTCTAGTAATTTCGCTGAGCGGAATTGTATCGAGAACAGGTTATATCAAAACTTCTCGATACATTTTTGATGCTCAAAAACACTCAAAGTGACGGTATAACATCAATGAAAAAAAACAATATGTTTCCCAATCTCCAAAAGACAATCAAATCATTACAAGCGGAAATCATTTCAGAACAGCGCAAGTCTGTTCTAAAACCCTTGATTGAATATATCCAGAAAAAAATCGATGCTCAATCAGAAATACGATTGAACTTCATCTGTACACATAATTCAAGGAGAAGCCACTTATCGCAAATATGGGCGCAAACCATGGCTCACCGTTTTGGTATTGAAAATGTCGTTTGCTACTCTGGAGGTACAGAGGCCACGGCCATGTATCCAAAAATTGGTGAAACATTGGAAGGTCAAGGATTTCAAATCTTACAGTTATCTGGTGATGAAAACCCCGTTTATGCTGTAAAATATGCCGCGACAAAACATCCCATCATCTGTTTCTCAAAGACCTATGACGACGCTTTTAATGCCAATAGTGGTTTTGGCGCCATTATGACCTGTGATTCTGCCAATGAAGCCTGCCCGATTGTTTTGGGTGCTGAAGAAAGGTTTCCGGTTACTTATAAAGACCCAAAAGCTTTTGATGGAACCCCAGAACAAGACGAAAAATACTTGGAACGAAGCAAACAAATAGCTACAGAGATGTATTGGGCGTTCAGTAGTGCCCTAAAATGAAATTGGAAAATAAAGAATCAATCAATGTACGATAGCATTGTACTATGAAAATGTAGAGGAGGATCTTAGAAATCAATTCAAACCTATCCGCTCTAGAAAATTGGTTTTATAACTATCTCCTATCGGAATTCTTATGTCGTAGATCACTATTTTGCTCTTTTGAACAGAATGAATCTTATTGATATTGACTATAAAGGATCGATGTACCCTAATGAAGTTGTTACTTGACAACTTGGCTTCGATATCTTTAAAATTCATTAAAGTAAGAACAGGTTTTTTTTCAGTATCAACATGAATTTTCAGATAGTCCTTTAACCCTTGAATATGGGTAATGTTTTCTAGTTTGATCTTGACATTTCCATAATCAGATTTGACAAAAATGAATTGGTTCTCATCTGGTCCATTACCACTTGCAGAGATTACGTTACCTGCTTTCCCATTGTTATGCCGCAGAGATTTTAATTCCTTGGCCCTGTTTATTGCCTTTACAAATCGTGGAAAGGGAATCGGTTTGACCAGATAGTCCACGGCATTCAAATCAAAGCCATCCAAGGCATATTGAGGGTAGGCCGTAGTAAAAATAAAAAGTGGTTTTTTATCAATGGCCTTTACAAATTCTATACCCGTAATTTGAGGCATTTCAATATCAAGGAAAACCAAATCTATCTGCTCTTCTTGAATCATGCTAATGCTCTCTAAAGGGTTGGTAAATGTTTTTACAACTTGCAAACCGCCAATATCCTCACAATATGATTTTATAATATTAATGGCCAACGGTTCATCGTCTATTATGATACACTTCATGAAGCAAGATTTAGTTCCAATTTAACAACATACCTTTCGTTTTCCTTATTGATTTGAAGAACGTGATTGTCAGGATAGATTAGGCGCAATCTGTTTTCAATATTGTTTAAGCCAATACCCGAGTTTACTTTATCTTTTCTATAATTACCTATTTTATTTTCAACCTCGAAAAAAAAGTCTTCCTCAAATATTTCCATTTTGATGTTAACATGGGTTTTCCCATTGAAATCGGTGCCATACTTAAAGGCATTTTCCACAAAGGGAATCAACAATAATGGTGGAATTTTTTTGTCTTGGTAATCACCCACAATTTTAAGATGTAAACCACTGCTATCTTTTAGTCTAAATCGCTGTAGCTCCATAAAATTCTTGATATAATTTATCTCTTTTGATAGAGGAACCATCTCTTCTTTTGCCTCATATAGCATATAACGCATTAGTTCTGATAGAGTGATTACTGCCTCAGGGGCTTCTTGCGATTTATTTCGAACCAAAGAATAAATACTGTTTAATGAATTAAACAAGAAATGTGGATTCAATTGGGCCCTCAAAAATTGCAAC
>CAYNUM010000194.1:2895-5312 GCA_964400025.1 uncultured Croceivirga sp. | reverse complement strand
TGAAGGAAGGGTTTTTTCCAATGTATCTAGATACTAAATATCCCGATGTCAGAAGAGCTGGAACTAGTAACATTGCAAAAAGAAATAACTACTGTGACTATGTTTTTCCAAGTATCATATTTGACGGGGTTTTTAGCAACTACATAGACAATTACCTGAATATCTCAATGGATTACATTGACGAAATATTTTTTGACAGTCCTAGCATGTGCTCTGCAACTTTTGTCGTCTTTACTAACGCAAAGTATAAAAAAAGAACCCTGTCATCAAGTCAAACCACTAGCAAGAAAGTCATTGTAGATAAAGGTTACGACCAACCTCAACCCTTCAAAAGGTCCGAGTATTTTGACACTCACAATAGCATTTTTGAGTATTTTGGAGTTTTAGGCTGGCAAATTCCCAAGCAGGACGAAACTATTTCTTTAAAATTTCCTACAAATAGTCAACAAAAAATACGAGTCATTGTCGAAGGAATTACCGATTTTGGAGAAATTATTTCCGAAGAAAGAATAATAGCTTTAAAATGAAAGTTGTAAACCTTATTTTCGACTCTTATCCCTGAAAAGTTATAGTCATATGTTTGAAGAGTTGAAGGCTGGAGTCAAAGAAATAATTTCCAATTCAAGCTTGAATTCCAATGAGAAGATGCAGCAGATTTGTCAAGCGCTAAGTGATGGTGTTCCATATTACAACTGGGTGGGGTTTTATTTTAAAAATGGTGACAAACGAGAATTAAAGTTAGGCCCATATGTGGGTGAACCCACCGACCATACCATTATTCCATTCGGAAAAGGTATTTGTGGACAAGTAGCTGAGAGTAATAAAAACTTCGTAGTACCCGATGTTCAAGCACAAGACAATTATATTGCCTGTAGTATTTCGGTAAAATCTGAGATAGTGGTGCCGCTTTTCAAAAATGGCGAAAACATCGGTCAAATTGATATTGATTCCAATACTCCAGACCCCTTTACGGAAGCCGATGAGCGCTTTTTGGAATGGGTAAATCAGAATGTTGCCGAAATTCTTTAAAACTTCATTGGTTTTGTTGATAAACCACTCTTAAACCTCGATTCAAAAAAGGTATTTTTGAGGCTTAATTTTTTGAGGATAAACAACCATGAGCACCACCAAAAAAGCCTCCTCGGCATTAATTTCAGTATTTCATAAAGACGGTCTTGCGCCCATTGTAAAAAAACTAGATGAACTAGGAGTCACCCTATATTCCACAGGAGGCACCGAAAAGTTTATCAAAGAATTGGGTGTTGATGTTATTGCCGTTGAAGATGTGACCAGCTACCCTTCTATTTTAGGCGGTAGGGTAAAAACGTTACATCCAAAAGTTTTTGGTGGTATTCTGAACCGTCAAGACAATGAAAGTGATGTAGCACAGATGGAGGAGTTCGAAATTCCCCAATTGGATATTGTTATTGTGGATCTTTATCCTTTCGAAAAAACAGTTGCCAGTGGCGCCTCAGAGCAAGATATCATCGAAAAAATTGATATTGGAGGTATCTCCCTAATTCGTGCAGCAGCCAAAAACTACAAAGATGTGCTCTGTGTTTCTTCCATGGAGGATTATGAACATTTTTTAAAGGTAATTACTGATGGAAATGGGGAAACTACATTGGAGGAACGAAAGTGGTTTGCCACAAAGGCCTTTAATATCTCTTCGCACTACGATTCTGCCATTTTTAATTATTTCAACAAAGACCATGAGCAGGCAGCACTGAAAATCAGTGAAACGCAAGGCAAAGTATTGCGCTACGGTGAAAATCCACATCAAAAAGGATTTTTCTTCGGAGACTTTGAAGCGATGTTTGATAAACTACACGGTAAAGAACTTTCATACAACAATCTTTTGGATGTCGATGCAGCGGTTAACCTGATGGAGGAATTCAAAGGAGACGACCCAACTTTTGCCATCTTAAAACATAATAATGCCTGTGGCCTAGCGACCCGTTCGAATATAAAAGAGGCGTACATTGATGCTTTGGCAGGGGATCCGGTATCGGCTTTTGGTGGAATCTTAATCGCCAATACCGAAATTGACGCGGCCACTGCCGAGGAAATTCATAAGTTATTTTGCGAGGTGGTAATTGCGCCTTCTTTCACTGAGGAAGCATTGACCATTTTAAAGGGAAAGAAGAACAGGATTATATTAGTTCAGAAGCCTGTTGAACTTCCGCAAATGTTGGTCAGAACTTGTCTAAACGGAGCCCTTTTACAAGAAAAAGATGCAAAGACCGATACTATAGAAGACTTGAACTATGTTACCAACAACAAACCTTCATCGCAAGAACTGGAAGACTTAATTTTTGCCTCTAAACTCTGTAAGCACACCAAGTCAAACACCATCGTGCTCGCAAAAAACAAACAACTTTGCGCCAGTGGTACTGGGCAGACCTCACGAGTTGACG
>CAYNUM010000194.1:1755-2883 GCA_964400025.1 uncultured Croceivirga sp. | reverse complement strand
ATAAGGCCGATCATTTCAATTTTGAACTGAAAGGTGCCGTAATGGCCAGTGATGCGTTCTTTCCTTTTCCTGATTGTGTTGAGATTGCCGACAAGGCGGGAATCACTTCTGTAATTCAACCAGGGGGATCAATAAAAGATCAATTGAGTGTTGATTATTGCAACGAAAATGGCCTAAGCATGGTTATGACCGGCACTCGGCATTTTAAGCATTAATTTTTCTACTTTTGCCGATAAAATTTACCTTTAATCCGATATTAAACACACTTTATGGGATTTTTTGATTTCATGACCGAGGAAATAGCAATAGACCTCGGTACTGCAAATACCCTTATCATACATTTAGACAAAGTCGTTGTAGATAGTCCATCCATAGTAGCCCGTGACAGGGTTTCGGGCAAAATCATTGCGGTTGGTAGAGAGGCCAGTATGATGCAAGGAAAAACCCATGAAAATATAAAGACCATACGGCCTTTAAAAGATGGTGTTATTGCTGACTTTGATGCTTCAGAGAAGATGATAAACATGTTTATCAAAAACATTCCGGCCTTAAAGAAAAAGTGGTTTCCCCCTGCTCTTCGAATGGTCATCTGTATTCCTTCCGGAATAACGGAAGTTGAGATGCGCGCGGTGCGTGAATCTGCCGAACGGGTAAATGGTAAAGAAGTCTATTTGATACACGAACCCATGGCCGCTGCCATAGGTATTGGCCTTGATATTATGCAGCCCAAAGGGAATATGATTGTTGATATTGGTGGTGGTACGACTGAAATCGCAGTGATTGCCCTCGGTGGTATTGTTTGCGATAAATCGGTTAAGATTGCAGGTGATGTTTTCACCAACGACATCATCTATTATATGCGAACGCAGCATAACCTTTACGTTGGTGAAAGTACGGCAGAAGCCATAAAAATTGAGATTGGTTCGGCAACCGAGGATCTGCAGACCCCTCCAGATGACAAATTGATTCAGGGGAGGGATTTATTGACCGGAAAGCCTAAACAAGTACAAGTGTCTTACCGAGAAATTGCCAAGGCTTTGGACAAAAGTATTTTAAGGGTAGAAGACGCCGTTATGGAAACCTTATCACAAACTCCACCGGAATTGGCCGCTGATATCTACAATACCG
>CAYNUM010000194.1:0-1745 GCA_964400025.1 uncultured Croceivirga sp. | reverse complement strand
ATTTAGCAGGTGGTGGTTCTATGCTACGCGGTTTGGACAGAAGGCTTTCACAAAAAACTGATTTACCAGTTTATATAGCAGAAGATCCTCTACGAGCAGTTGTTCGTGGAACTGGTATTGCCTTAAAAAACTTGGAGCGCTATAAAAACATTTTAATTAAATAGACCTTATTACTTATCGATTGGATAGGGTCCTTAAGATTTTGGAATGCAACGGATTATCAATTTTATCCTAGAATATCGAAATGCATTTCTTTACATTGTACTTGTTGTTTTCAGTCTTAGTCTAACCATACGTTCGCACAGCTATCACCAATCAAAATTCTTTAACTCATCAAAGTCCTTTTCTGGATCAATATTGGCGGCCAAAAGTGGAATTAGCGATTATTTTAGGTTACGGCAAGAAAACGAAAGACTGGCTAATGAAAATGAAAGACTACGCCTGCTGCTATTTAACTCAGAAAGCAATTCGGCAATTGCGAACCCAGCCCCGATTTATGAAGTAATTCACGCACGGGTCATAAAAAATATGTTTTCCTCTCCAAGAAACTATATCACAATTAATAAGGGCAAAAGGCACGGTGTTCAGCAAGATATGGCCGTTATCACACCCTTAGGGGTTTTAGGGATTATTGAGAATACCTCTAATGGATATGCCACGGTGCAAAGTTTACTGAACACCAAATCCAATATCAACGCGAAAATAAAGGGCACCAATTTTTTTGGTTCTTTAATTTGGGATGCTCTGGACTACAGCGAAGTTCAATTGGTAGATATTCCCCGATCGGCCACGGTAACTGTGGGCGATACCATTGCCACAGGAGCAATGTCGAGTATTTTCCCAGAGGATATTCCTATTGGGGTAATCAAAAAATATGACTTGAATCAAAATCAGAGTTCCTATAAAATACAGGTGGGTCTATTTAATGAAATGGCCAACATCAAAAATGTGTATGTAATAAAAAACAAAGACCGAAAGGAAATTTTAGAACTTCAAAAAACCACTGCCGATGTGGAATAACCCTATTTTACTAAATGGGTTGCGATTTGTGCTATTGGTGCTGGCACAGGTCATGATTTTTAACAGGCTCAACTTTTTAGGGTTTGTCAACCCTATGGTATATGTACTGTTTTTTTATTGGTACCCGATACGGACCAATCGACCTTTGTTCCTATTTCTTGGTTTTTTATTGGGTTTTGTTATTGATATATTTTCAGATACCATGGCCCTACATGCCATGGTAGGGGTTACTTTGGCCTATGTGCGACCGCTAATTATGCGGTTTTGTTTTGGTGCCAACTATGAATTTCAGGGTTTTACTTTTAAAAGCACCACTAGAATACAACGAATTACCTTCTTATTGATATTGATTTTAATTCAACACTTTGTATTCTTCACTTTTGAAATTTTAAGTTTTTCACACATCCTATTAATTTTGAAGAAAGTATTGGCAACCAGTGTCGTAACTTTAATACTAAGTATACTCTTAAGTTCGTTGTTTGCAAGGGAATATGATTAACTTTTAAGATGTTTTTCATACTATGAGAAGACTACTTTTATCTTCATTCGTTATCGTTATAGGTTTCACCTTCATTGGTCGGCTTTCCTATCTGCAATTGTTCAGTTTTTCACCTGACCAGATTTTGGAAGACCCTGCGATTAAGACAGTATATGATTATCCAGAACGTGGTTATATCTATGACAGAAAGGGCAAGCTTCTCGTTGGTAACCAACCTGCCTACGAC
>CAYNUM010000193.1:0-5357 GCA_964400025.1 uncultured Croceivirga sp. | reverse complement strand
TATGCCATTGGTGAAATTGTTTTGGTCATGATAGGTATACTTTTAGCGCTGCAGGTCAATACTTGGAACGAACAAAAAAAGACTGGGGAAAAAGAACTGAAATACCTTTCCCTCATAAAACAAGAGATGGGCACCAACCTCCAGGCCATTAAAGAAGAACAGGTAGTGCTTGATGATTTCCTGAGCAGCGTAAACCGAATGTTACTACTATATGCCACTCCTGATCCCACCTTGACCAATAAACAGTTGTCTGAAATTTTGGTCCCGATCTTAAGTCGGGATATGGATTTTAATTTTAAGGATGGCACTTTAAATGAAGTGATTTCGACAGGAAATTTAAAGGATATCACCAACGATAACATTCGAAACATTCTGGCCTCGATTGGTGGAAATCTAGAACGAGTTCGGGCTCAAGAAGGCACGGTCAATGACTATATCTCAAAAGCAAACAATTATATCGCAAAGAAGGGTTCAATAAAGCAGATTGTTCTCGACACCGAGGATAATGAAGTTTTTGGCATTCCAGAAAGCGCAGATGAAATCAGCAATCTTTTTCTACTTAAAAGTCAAGAGTTCGAAACCTTAATGGTTTATTCCGCATTGACGGGTGTAAGCCTTGATGAAGAATACTACTCAGTATTTATACAGGAAATCAATAGCCTAATTGACTTAATTGACAAAGAGCTTAAAAGATAACCCTATGATCAAATTCTTCCGTCGTATCCCGCAAAAATTGCTTGAAGAAAACCGCTTCAGTAAATACCTTTTATATGCCATTGGCGAAATCGTTTTGGTGGTCATTGGTATTCTTATTGCCTTGCAAATCAATAATTGGAATCTTACCCAACAAGACAGAAAAACAGAGAAAGAAAATCTTCTAGCGCTTCAAAAAGAATTCTCTCAAAATAGCGCCAAACTTAAAGAAGTTATCCTGCAGAATAATGAGAATATCTACGGCGCAGAAAAGATGATTCAATCCTTTAGAAAGACATTTAAAGACACTATTTCAGATCAAACAATAGCTATCTATGGTAGTGAAACCTTTGGTATAGAAATAAATTTTGAGCCTGAAACCGGTGTTCTTACTGAAATCATAAGCTCCGGTCAATTAAAACTTATACAAAATAATGAGTTAAAACATAAGCTGGCAGGGTTTAACAGCAAGTTTCATGAAATTGAACAACAAGAAAAAGAAGTTCTCGATTATCGAAACATGGCTATAAAACAAATGATAAATGAAGGTAATATGGAAAGGGTATATGCCGATTTAGGAATCAGGGAAGCGTATGTAAATACCTCCTTTGAAAATACAGGTATAAAATCTATGCTTAACTCATTACCTTTTTTAAATCAAATTGTTGTGTATCAATCAACCTCAAATGTCACTAATCAGTCATTCTATGAACCAATGACCGAAGAAATTGAAATGATATTGCAATTGATAGCTCAGCGTTTAAAAGAATTTTAAAAAACAATACATACACATCAGTGATTATGTTTCATTATAACCAGCCTATTAACCAATGATAAAATTCTTCCGGAAAATTCGCCAAAAATTGCTTTCTGAAAACCGTTTCTCGAAGTACCTACTATACGCCATTGGCGAAATCATTCTGGTGGTTATTGGAATCTTGATTGCGCTTCAAATCAATAATTGGAATGAGCGACGTAAGGCAAAAGAAATTGAACAGGAAATATTAATCCAATTCAAGGAAGATCTAATAGGTGATATTGAAAGCATTGAACGTGTTGAATTTTGGATGCAAAAAGTGATTTCATCCAGTAAAATTGTGGTGACACATTTAAAGGAAAAAAGGCCCTGGAATGATTCATTAGCTATTCATTTTGACCTTTGGAACGACTTTGATCAACTAGGGCTAAACTCCGCCGCGATTACTAATCTTAAATCTCGCGGAGTAGAATTAATCTCCAACAAAGAGCTAAGAAACAAGATTATAAAATTATATGACCAAACCTATTTCTACATCCAAAAATCAAACGACTTCTTTAGGGAAGACCATGTGCATATAACCTATAAGAAATATCTTGAGCATATTGAACCTATCAAGTGGAGGGTCGCAGCGGTACCTAGCGATTATGAAAAACTACTTGCTGATAAAGAGTTTATCAACTATGTTCAGTGGATTAGAAATGCTGCCGAATTTGATTCTGAATATCACATATCAACCTCAAAGGAAATAATGAAAGTTATAGAAGAAATTGACAAAGAGTTAAGCAAATGAATTTCAACAATAAAAAAATACTCATAACTGGCGCATCTCGAGGAATAGGGAAAGCCACGGCCCTTGCTTTTGCAGAAAAGGGAGCACAAGTCGGCATCAACTTTAGAAGCAATTTGGAAGAGGCACAAAAAACGCTGGCCGAACTCTCCGGTGAAGGCCATCAATTGTTTAAAGGGGATATTTCAGAAAAAGAAAACTGTCAAACCTTAATTGATGCTTTTGTACAAGCCTATGGGCAATTGGATGTCTTGGTGAATAACGCGGGCATCTCCATCTTTCATGAAATCGACAAAGTCGATTTTGACCACTGGACCTCAGCTTGGGAAAACACCTTTAAGACCAATCTTTTTGCTGCCGCAAACATGACGTATTGTGCAGCTCAAGCAATGATGAAATCAGGTGGGGGGCGTATTGTCAATGTTTCTTCAAGAGGGTCCTTTCGCGGCGAACCCACTAAACCGGCCTACGGGGCAAGCAAGGCGGCACTCAATGCCATGACACAATCATTGGCCAAGAAATTAGCGCCGCACCAAATTTATCTTGGTGTGGTCGCACCGGGCTTTACAGAAACTGAAATGGCGGCGGTAACTTTGACCCCCGCTGAACGTGAAAACTTGTTACGTGAATCACCATTTCAGCGCATGGCACAACCCAATGAAGTAGCCCATGCCATTCTATTTTTGGCTTCTGAAGGGGCAGAATATTCTTCTGGAACCATTATCGATGTAAATGGAGCCAGCTATCTAAGAAGTTAAAAGTTTGGAGGCCTTCGAAGAATATTACACCTACGGATTCTTAAGTGCAGTGCACATTATGGCCGGCCTTCACGGTTTATTATTGGCGGCCATTCTATTGTTCAAAAAAAGTCTTGCCACAAAAAGCAATCGGTTTTTGGCCATGGCGCTCATTGGGGCTTCCATCATCGTATGTTATGATTTTTTCTATTATTCCTACGAAGAAGAAGAGCTACCTCTTTTTGTGCAATACGTGCCTATATATATTAGAACGGCAATCCCCATTGGGCTGTACTTTTTTGTTCGATTTTTAATTGACCCTAAAGGCCCAATGAACCGATGGGAAAAACTATGGTACCTACCCGTTCTGCTGGAAATAGTAACCGAATTGGCGTACATACCCGTCAATCTTTTTTTGGATGAAAACGCCATTGAAACCGTTGAATATTTCTTGCTTATTGCAGAGGAATCTATTGGTTTGCTAGCGGGAATCGTATTGCCAATTCTAGCCATTCGCAAAATCAATCGTTATGAAAAATTTCTACTGAACAATTATTCTTCCATCTCAGGAAAAAGCTTGCTTTGGTTACGAAACCTAATTAGCACCGTTTTGGTCATTATGATTATCTGGCTAGTCAGTCATTTTCAGTTTATTCTGGGGTATGAAAATGAAGGCACCTATACTTTTGTCTCGTTGGGTTTGATGCTCTTCCTATTCGGAATGGGCTATTTTGTGATTTTGCAATATCCATTGTTCAGGGTGGTCCCTTATGAAAGTCCAAAAGAGATTGACGCCTCACCTAAGAAGCTATCCCCTAAAACCGAAGAGTATCACCAACGTCTATTGAAGCTAATGGAAGGCGAATCGGTATATGCTGATACCGAATTGACGCTTTCTGCTTTGGCGGAAAAATTGAAGATCAGTCCAGGTTACCTTTCCCAAATCATCAATGAAAAAGAAAACAGGAACTTTTTCGAGTTTGTCAATCGTTATCGAATTGAAGCCGCAAAGATGAAATTGGTGAATCCGGATTATAACCAATACAGTATTATGGGCATAGCCCTAGAGAGTGGCTTTAATTCAAAATCTACTTTCAATTCACTATTCAAAAAGTATACAGGCACCACGCCATCTTCCTTCAAGAAGTCTTTTCAACCTTCAACTTGAATTTAAACTAGTCCGAAATATGACACTTTTAAAGTGTTCGGACCTTGTAAAATAGGAATACTTCATTTTTGTCGAGCACTCTTAACATAGACTATGAATCGACTTGCCCGTTTAGTTTTTCTCGTATTACTATTATGTACATCATGCACTAAATCAAATGTTGAAGGGAATAACTTTGATTCAGGATTAGTTTTTCCGAATGTACAGCCAACAACAGATGGCGACCTACTCTTTTATGAAAAGGTGACAACACTTTCTCCCCAAGAAATATTGGGGAATCTTTCTGAAAAAAGTGATTTGACGGATGAAATACCCGAATTGGATATCACCAAATATCTACAATACGAGATAAGCCTCTATAGAATTTACTACTCCTCCAAGCTAAGAGAAAAAGAAATTGTACTGTCAGGTATGGTAATCATTCCCAATATGACAAATCCAATGCCCCAATTTCAATATCACCATGGCACCACTTTTCCAATTGACCTCTCAGGAGGATTTGGGAAATCAGAAGTACCTTCATTGTATAATGGCGGTGGTCCAACAGAAGAACAGGAACAATTTGAAAGTAGATGGTTAATGACCATTCCGGCAGCATCTGGTTACCTCGTTTCAGCACCTGACTATGCGGGCTATTTCATATCTAACGAAGTTGAACACCCTTATGTGTTTCATGATGAATTGGCAAAAAGCTCGTTGGACATGTTAATGGCTACCCAGGCCTTAGCAAAAGAACTCAATTTAGGTTTGAGCGGAAAGGTGTTTCTATCGGGATGGTCAGAAGGTGGTGGTGCCACACTTGCTCTGCATCGATTAGCTGACGAAAACAAAACACTGAATATTAAGATAACCGCATCGGCCCCTTTTGCTGGCCCTTATAATTTCAATCGTTTTATGACGGAAGTTTTGACTTCAAACGACGAATGGGAGAGTATGGCCATCTATAATTGGAGTCTTTATACCATCAACAAACACTCCAAAAACCCCATGGAACCTTCGGAGATATGGAAGTATACGGTTGAAAATCAATTGGACGCCATTAACGTTCCGTCCAATCACGTTTCAGAAATTCTACGTTCATCTTTCATAGAAAGTTTTGCGGCAGGAAATACAAGTTTAAATGAGACTTCGGTGCTAAACACCTTACATAACCATTGGAATCCTGAAGGATATATTTATCACTGTCTATTATATTACATGTACACGCGTTGT
>CAYNUM010000192.1:0-5369 GCA_964400025.1 uncultured Croceivirga sp. | reverse complement strand
GGATTCATCAAGATTTTGATTTCAGGAGTGGGTTCTGATTCGAAAACGTCCAATCCGGCAAAAGCTATTTTACCTTTATCCAGAGCTTTGATCAAGGCTACTTCATCAAGGATACCTCCTCTAGCGGCGTTGACGATACCAACTCCCGTTTTCATTTTTTCAATTTCCGCACTACCTATGACATATCCGTTGGTTGCTGGTACATGAACCGAAATAAAGTCCGCTTGTTCCAGCAGGCTATCCAATGAAATGCCCGAAATTTTAAAGGTAAGTTGCTGGCCGTCGAAGAAATCCATTGTAATTATTCTTTCCTCTGGGTGGTGATCATGAAAAACTACTGACATGCCCATGCCAATTGCCCTTTTGGCAACAGCCTGACCAATACGGCCTAAGCCAATAATACCTAAGGTTTTTCCCTTTAGCTCAGCACCTTGATATGCCTTTTTGAGCTTTTTGAAATTTTGATCGCCTTCTAAAGGCATATTACGGTTCGAATCTGCTAAAAATCTGACACCACTCAAAAGGTGTCCCATAACGAGTTCAGCAACTGACTCTGATGACGCCGCCGGGGTATTGATAACATGGATGTTTTTCGATTTTGCATGTGCTACGTCGATGTTGTCCAATCCTACACCGCCGCGCCCAATTAGTTTTAAATCAGGACAGGCATCAATCAATTTCTTATCCACTTGGGTGGCGCTTCGCACCAAAATAGCATCAATTGCATTGTCATTGATGTAGTTGGCCAGTTGTTCTTGAGCGACTTTTGTTTCTATCACCTCAATTCCGGCTTCTTCCATTTTATCCTTCCCAACTTGGGAAATCCCGTCGTTTGCAAGTACCTTCATTTATTACCCTTTACGTTCTAATTCGCTCATAATATCAACCAATATACCTACACTCTCGAGAGGAAGCGCATTGTACATTGATGCACGATAACCACCCACAGAACGGTGGCCATTGATACCATTGATACCCGCTTCTTTACACATTTCATCAAAGGTTTCCTTTAAAGTATCGTCGGTGATATTAAAAGTGGCGTTCATACTTGAACGGTCTTCTTTGGCAGCAAAACCTGAGAACACCGGATTTAATTCGATTTCGGAATATATCAACTTCGCTTTCTTTTCATTGATTTCTTCAATGGCTGCAATCCCACCTAAATCTTTTAACCATTGCATGGTCAACATAGAAACGTAAACCGCAAAAACAGGTGGTGTATTGAACATGCTGTCTTTACCAATTTGCACCTGATAATCTAGCATAGATGGTATCTTTCTTGAGACCTTGCCAAGTGCGTCTTCTTTTACTACGACCAATGTGGTTCCTGCGGGACCCATATTTTTTTGTGCTCCTGCGTAAATCACATCAAATTGTGAAAAGTCCATTTGACGTGAAAAAATATCAGAGCTCATATCGCAGATCAAGGGAACATCTGTTTTTGGAAATTCTTTGATTTGAGTACCAAAGATGGTGTTGTTTGAGGTAAGGTGTAAATAGTCCAAATCTGTTGGAATACTATACCCTTTTGGGATGTGGTTGAAGTTATCCTCTTGTGATGAGGCAACTTCAATTACCTCACCGAACAATCTCGCTTCCTTCAAAGCTTTTAAACTCCAGGTACCGGTATTGATGTATCCTGCTTTTTTATCCAAAAAATTATAAGCGATGTTCAAGAATTGAGAGCTTGCACCGCCTTGTAGAAATAGGGCTTGATATCCTTTTTCCTCCAAGCCCAAAAGTTCTATGGCGAGAGAACGCGCTTGTTCCATAATGGCAACAAACTCCTTACTTCTATGTGATATTTCAATTAATGAAAGCCCCATGCCATCGAGGTCAACCACGGCTTCAGCCGCTTTTTTCATTACTGAATCAGGAAGAATACAAGGTCCCGCGCTAAAGTTGTGCTTTTTCATTTCCAGTTAGTTTTAATTGAGGTGTCCAATTTTGAGGGGCAAAGGTCTGAAATTTTTGTGGATTGAAATTCCCTAGGTGGTTTTAGAGTCCTGCAAGGAAGTTCATTGTGTCAATTCCGTCAGCATAATCATTCAGAGCAGGAGTTTGGGTTGCCCCGAATGGTATTTCACCATCAATAAAACCATTTGAAACAATACATTGGATATCGGCTGCCCTTTCTTGTAATCTAGCTCTTAGTTCCCCTTCTTTTTCGTAATATTCAAAGAAAAGGGTGGCAATCGGGGAAGCAAAACCGGTATCTTCTTTCAGAATTAAGAAACCGTTATCAAGAATGTTCACTTCAGACATGAGATAAACGGCCTTGTTGTAATCGTAATTGTTGACATACTTATGATGGTCAAGCAAATGCTTCCAATCAAATATGGCCTTGAAGAATATATCGAAGTCAAAATTCATTGGTACAAAAAGCTTCGAAACACTTCTGCAACCCAAACCAAAATATCGAAAAATATCCTCGCCAAGACCCTCTAATTCGGATTTGGATTCTGCTCCCGTTAGTATTGCGATGGAATTTCGATTTTTGCGAATGATACTAGGATATTTACCAAAATAATATTCAAAATACCTGCTGGTGTTGTTGCTGCCAGTTGCTATGACCGCATCAAAGTCTGACAATCGTTCTTCGGTAAATTGAATCTTATTGCCCAGTTCTTTATCATGCTGACTCAAAAAATCACGGATAAAGGATAAAATAACCTTATCATTTGACGACAATTTTGCGATGACTCGTTTACCGGATAGTAAAACACTTAAAAAATCATGAAAACCTACTAGGGGTATATTTCCTGCCATTACTATGGCAACTTTTTTATCTGAAGATTCATTGGTCTCTAAATAGGTAGATTGCCAACGTGATAGATTTTCGGCAGTCAATAGCGAACCCCAATGTCGTAAAGCATGCTTTACATTTTCTTTAGTATACCATTTGTTATGAATTTCTGCAGTAACTACGACCTCTTGTAATTGCTGCTTCCATCGGTCGTTTTCAATAGTATCACTTTCACAAAATTCGTTAAATAATGTGCCTAGTTGTACAAAAGCTTCTAAATGATGGGGATAAGCCATGTTTTAATTTGTAGACTATTCCGTTAGGGTTTAATTTTGTGCAAAATTACGCATTGAAAAAGGAATTGATATGGCAATCATTATAACAGACGAATGTATTAATTGCGGTGCTTGCGAACCGGAATGCCCGAATACTGCAATTTATGAAGGTGCCGATGAATGGAGGTACAGTGACGGCACCTCTCTCATTGGAGATGTTGTGCTACCTGATGGTAAAGCAGTCAATGCAGATGAGGTACAAGAACCCATTAGTGATGAAATCTACTATATTGCTCCCGATAAGTGTACAGAATGTATGGGTTTTCATGAAGAACCACAATGTGCCGCTGTTTGTCCTGTAGACTGTTGTGTACCCGATGAAGATCGTGTTGAAACTGAAGATGAACTTTTGGGAAAGCAAAAATTCATGCATCCCGAAGGATAACTAAATCATCTTTGCGGCAATCTCTCTTAAAAATTTAGCGCATACCATAGCGGTAACGCCATTTAAATCCCTAGTCGGATTATATTCTACTATGTCAGCACCTATCAAGGGCACGTCTATTTCTTGGATGATTCCAAGTACCTCCCTAGTTGATAGCCCACCAGGTTCATGGTGTGAAACCCCAGGGGCAAAGGCTGGGTCGAGGGCATCAATATCTAATGATAGGTATAAGGGATTTTTGAATTTCGGCATTTTGAAGTCCTTAAAGTCTTTCATTTCATAAATATTGACATCAAACTTCGAGGCGTTATTTCGTTGTTCTTGATTTAAAGTACGGATTCCGACTTGGGTCAAATCGTCGGTAATACCGTCATTGAGAATATTGTAAAAGGGGCAGGCATGGGAATAAATATCACCTTCAAAGTTTTGATAGAGATCACCGTGTGCATCGATATGGAGAATCGAAATTTTGCCGTAGGTCTTATTAATAGCTTTCAAAACCGGATAGGTTATGGAATGATCCCCGCCCAAAGTCAAAATCGGCTTTTGCGCATTTAAATTGGCTTGTGTAACGGCTACAATATCTAAATATTCATTGACTTCAAAATCCCCTAGATCTTCAAAGAGGTTTGGTTTGATTTCATTTCCATCTTCGGCATAGTAATTTGCAGAATTAGAGTGATAGGCTTCTCGAATTAAAGGAGGAGCCAAGGCTGGACCACGGGCAAACGATGATTTCTCATCATAAAGAATACCTTGAAGGGTAATTTTTGACATAGGCTAAAGGTACCAAAATCGGGAAGATAGGTTTGGCCTACTTTGGGGTATGGTGTATATTGCTAGCATGTCAAAAAAAGAAGAAGAATATACCGGTATGTGGATGAAAGTGGGATGTGCGCTTTCCGCTTTGGCCGTTATTGGAATCATTACCATAATCATTCTATTTGCTTTTAACTTATTGAGTGGTATTTGAACCGTTCTTTAAAACTTCACCCTATATTTGCAGCCTTAAATTTTAGCTATGAAAGCGGGTATTGTCGGACTTCCCAATGTAGGTAAATCAACCCTATTCAATTGTTTGTCAAACGCAAAAGCACAAAGTGCAAACTTTCCGTTTTGTACTATTGAGCCAAATATCGGGGTCGTGAATGTACCAGATAAGCGCCTTGAGAAACTAGAGGAGTTAGTTAATCCGCAACAAGTGATTCCAGCTACGGTTGAAATCGTTGATATTGCAGGTCTGGTCAAAGGTGCAAGTAAGGGCGAAGGTCTAGGTAATCAATTCTTGGGCAACATACGGGAAACAGATGCAATCTTACATGTATTACGCTGCTTTGATAATGATAACGTGGTTCATGTTGATGGATCTGTAGACCCCATTCGTGACAAGGAAACCATAGATATGGAGCTGCAACTAAAAGACCTTGAAAGTGTCGAAAAGAAACTGGATAAGGTAAATCGAGCTGCTAGAACAGGTAATAAAGAAGCGCAAAAAGAAGTTGCTGTGCTTTCTTCAATCAAAGAAGGCCTTGAAGCGGGCCAATCGGCACGTTCAATATCAGTTAGTGAAGAAGACCATTTAGAATTTATCAAGCCATTACAATTGATAACCGACAAGCCAGTGATGTACGTTTGTAATGTTGACGAGGCGGCAGCTGTAGATGGTAATGCCTATGTTGAAAAGGTCAAAGAAGCGGTCAAGAATGAAAATGCCGAGGTTATTTTCTTAGCAGTCGGCACCGAGGCTGATATTACCGAGTTGGACACCTTTGAAGAAAGGCAACTTTTTCTTGAAGATTTAGGGCTTACGGAACCAGGATCCGCAAAATTGATACGAGGGGCGTATAGCCTACTAAATCTGGAAACCTATTTTACCGCAGGTGAGAAAGAGGTAAGAGCTTGG
>CAYNUM010000191.1:0-5375 GCA_964400025.1 uncultured Croceivirga sp. | reverse complement strand
GCACTTAATCCAAACAATTGTTTTTTAGCGAGTTTTTTGTCGGGATAAACGACGAAAATCGACTCTAGGGAGCCACCCTGGGTAATTTTACATTGTAACAATTACCCAAGTCATGAAAGCAATTTTAACCTTCGTTTTTTTCTTCTTCATCACAGTAGCAGCTATGGCCAATACCAAAGAGGTAAAAGTAGCAACGGTTACCGAAGGGGTAAACTTGGAGATTACCATCGCTAAAGAAGAGGTAAAAAGTACTGAAGTTGCTCGTTTGTACAAATTCAAGAATTCTAGGGTAAAGAAAGCATTGAAATTTTCAACCAAGGCCAACAAAGCCAAAATGGCCTAATATCATAAATTTAGATTCGACTGTGCGGCCCTCGAAAGAGGGCTTTTTTTATGCGCATTACGCAATACCTTTGCTAAAAAAATTCATGCAAAGCTTTTCATATGATGATTTGATGCAGTTACCTAGCAGGTATCGTGGCGTATTACTAAATAAAATATCAGGAGTAAAACCGGCCAATCTTATTGGTACTCAATCAAAAGACGGGAAGACCAATTTGGCCGTTTTTAACTCTGTAGTGCATATTGGGGCCAATCCTCCTTATCTGGGTTTTATTTTAAGACCCACAACGGTTGAACGCCACACCTATGAAAACATCAAGGAGACCGGCGTTTATACCATTAATCAAATCACTACTCAAATCCATCAGCAGGCCCATCAGACTTCGGCAAAATATGAGCAAGGTGTTTCTGAGTTCGAGGCGGTAGGTCTTAGCAAATTTTATTTAGAGGATTTTAAAGCGCCGTTCGTAGCGGAAAGCCATATTAAAATTGGATTGCAATTTGAGGAAGAGCATTATGTCAAATGCAACGAAACTCGTTTGGTCATTGGCAGAATTGAACATTTGTTACTGCCCGAAGGCATCATTGAAGACGATGGTGACATCGCTTTGGAAAAGTTGAACAGCGTCGCTATTGGTGGATTGGACAGTTATTTTTCAATTGAGAAATTGGGTCGGTATGGGTATGCTAAACCATAAGGAGTTGTAACAAATTGTTGTTTTGAATGTCTATTAATTCAAAATAACCGCATTCAAAACCTAAAACCATGACCTTCAAGAACACGCTTCTAATAGTTATTTGTCTTTGTTGTTTCTCGCTAAAAGCACAACAGCCTTCTTTCGAGACATTGGACCAAGAACTCACCGAGATTTCAAAACTTGGCTTGTTACGGGGGTATGGTGTGGCTGTAGTAAGTGCCGACAGCACCTTATTTGCAAAGGGCTATGGCTATTCAGATGTTAAAAACAATTTACCATATACAGAACGTTCCGTTCAAAATATCGGTTCGGTATCCAAAACGTTGATTGGTATTGCTTTGATGAAAGCTCAAGAAATGGGTAAGCTAAAGCTCGATGACCCTATCAATACGCACTTAGACTTTGAGGTCATAAACCCTTATCACCCAGAGAAACCCATCTTGATTCGGCATCTGGCCACACACACTGGTACGATATTGGATACGGATCTGTACGATAAAAAAGCATACTATGTGCTGAACGAAGAAGATTTGAAATTGCCCATAGTTCAAGACATTGGGGAGACCTTGCACACTTTGAAGACCAAGGTTTCGATGGAGGACTATCTCAAAAATTTTCTTACCACAGATGGTATTTGGTACAAAAAGAAAAATTTCACCAAGAAAAAACCAGGAGTAAAATATGAGTATAGTAATGTGGGGGCAACATTGGCCGCTCATGTATTGGAAAAAGCCACTGGCATACCGTATGATGAATTTACCACCACCTATATTTTAAGGCCTTTACAAATGAATGCAGCGGGTTGGTCATTTGACGCCATAGACAAATCGGCCCATACCATGCTTTATACCCCAACAGGTGACTTGATTCCCAATTATGCCCTGGTTACCTATCCTGATGGGGGATTGCTGACCGATTTACATGATTTTGGAATGTATTTACGGGAGTTGATGAAAGGTTACATGGGAAAAGGCACCCTTTTGGAGGCGTCTTCTTATAAAGAACTGTTTACCGAACAACTGCCTGCTAAGAAAACGCCAAAAAAACCGAATGCCTATGATGATGAATTCAATTCAGGGATTTTTATGGGCTTTTCGTCAGCCAATACGGTCGGCCATTCAGGAAGCGACCCGGGCATCAGCACATTTATGTTTTTTGACCCTGAAAAAGGTTTGGGTCATATTGTTATGATGAATACCTCATTGAATGGCGATTCTATCAATCAACAGTTGATACCGATTTTTAAAGCGGTGAATAAAGTGTGGAATTGAAATTTCTCATCATCCATATTTTTATGATCCTGTAGAATTGACAATTAAACGTGATTTGTGATTTCAAATCGCGATAATTTAGGATAAGAAACCTAAACCTACAATTGGAAAGCTGGGCGTGTGGATTAAATCTCCATTTCCAAAGAGTTTTTGAAAAGAGTAGTAATTGGTGTTATAATAGCTTTTTTGTTAGCCATAATTCGATTTTGTGTAAGGCAATACAAACAAAATTATTTATAAATAATTGCAACCGATAATGACAACTCAATAGTAAGAAAGACTTTTGTGACATTATAAAATAAAAGGAAGAAAGAGTTCAATAATTGATTTTAAATTCTTTTTTTGAAAAGATTTCTGTTTTCCCGGTTATTAGTAATTTTAAGAAAATCGATGTTAATGGGTTAATTAAGTCTGCCATTAGAATAATTGAACAAAGTAATTAGATAAAATCAAAACAGACTTTAATTTTTAACAAGATAATCATGTACAACAGCTAAAATTAACTAGACCGTTCGCTATTGCTATTTTTGATGTATCCCTATCATATAGTTTTTGTCTTTGAATTAAACAGCTTTTAGTTTAATAACTAAACACCGGACTCACCGTAATTGGGTGAAATTTTGAATTGGATTGCAATACTGAATTTGATTTGTTAATTGCTTACAGAGAATTCAACTATGGGATTGATTTTTCAAAAAATAATAAGAATAGATAAGAGTGTTTTAATTCTATTTACTCTGGGATTATTTGTTAATAATGTCTTTAGTCAAGACCCAATTGATAAACGAATTTCAAAAAAAATTAATAATGAAAAATCTAAACTTTTAGATTATCAAGATATTTCGCGTTTGGGGATTTATGCCGATTCTATAGGCTCTTATGGACTGATATTAATCCCCAATAAAACAGTAATAAATTCAGGTGACTCTATTAAAATAGACATCTTTGTTACTGGTTATGGAAAAATAAATGGTGGAAAAATATTAATATCAAGAAACCCTCAGATTTTTGAAAACGGTTCATATTTATCACACAAAATCAATTATCGCCAAGACGAGAATGGGATTATTTCTGCAGTACAGAAAATAGAAAAATTCAATGAAAATGAAGACATAATCTCCTTAAAAATTAGTGCCCTAATTATAATTGATGAAGCTAAATCTTTAATTACGCCTTTTGGTTCAGTTTTTAAAGATGTAATTAATAACCCCTATCTGGAAACGGAAACCATACAAACAGAAATAATCGATAAAAATGGACACCCCCCTTTAAGGTTAGTTATGATTACTAAAAAAGAGATACCTTCAGGCACGTACAAAATAAATATCTCATTTAGCTATTTTAATGGTAGTCGTTTTGAATTGGACAATAGGAATATCGAAATTAAAATTATGTCTTGGGCCGAAAGAAACGAGGAATTAATCCAGTTTTTTGCTTTATTAATTTCTGTTTTTACATTAATTGGCATGGGCTATCAATCTTTTCTAGTTTTTAAAAAAATATATGGTTTTTCAAGAAAAAGACTAAAAAAAGTATTTAAATTCTAGAGTTCTTTTTCTGGTATGGGTAAGAATTATTTTTAGGAATTGTGACATCTGACTTCTTTTAAATCTAAATAATTAATTGTAATGCAGTATTTATAGAACACTCATTTTTGCTAGGGATTATGATGGTTTGTAAAATCGAGAGTCATTCTGTTATTTCTTATAAGTTAACCTTTTCAATTACTCTAAAATATCTGAGAAATGGGTCTTCTACTTGATTCTAAAAGCACTCATTACATAATGCAAATAAAAAATCTATTTGTTAAGACGTAGAGGTGTTAGCACTTTTAAAGCCTGTTCCACGCTTTTGATATCATCAAAAACCAATAATAGCCGCAGACCATTTCGGGTTTGTTTTTCTTTGAGTTGACATTTTTGAGGATGCCTTTGAACGTATTGCAAAATATGGGTAAAGGCTTGGGTCTGGTAAAATTCCGATTGCTGGTCAGCAATAAAATAACCTATAAACTTGCCCTTTTTTAGAATCACCCGCTCCAATCCAATCGAGGTGGCTATCCATTTAATCCGAACTGAATTTAAGAGGTCAACCGCTTGTTCGGGCAGTTCCCCAAAGCGGTCTATTAATGAAGTCTCGTAGCGTTGTAGTCCTTCCTCATCTTTGACCTCATTCAATTGGGTATATAAATTCAAGCGTTCCGTAATGTTGTTCACATAATAATCAGGAAAGAGCAACTCGAAATCGGTATCCAACTGGGTGTCTTTCACAAAGACTTTCTCTTTATCCCCCTCAACTTCTTTATAGAGTTCTTTAAACTCATTTTCTTTAAGTTCTTCGATGGCCTCGGTCAAAATCTTTTGATAGGTCTCAAAACCAATTTCATTGATAAATCCACTTTGCTCGCCGCCCAATAAATCACCAGCCCCGCGAATTTCCAGATCTTTCATGGCGATATTAAAACCACTTCCCAATTCGGTAAACTGCTCCAAGGCCTGAATTCGTTTTCGGGCGTCGGGCGTCATGACTTCATAGGGGGGAGTGATAAAATAGCAGAAGGCTTTTTTGTTGCTCCGACCGACTCGACCACGCATTTGGTGCAAATCACTTAGGCCAAAGTTATTGGCGTTATGAATAAAAATGGTGTTTGCGTTGGTGACATCGAGTCCGCTTTCTACAATAGTTGTTGAGACCAAAACATCGAACTCACCGTTCATAAAAGCCAACATCAATTGCTCCAATTTTTTGCCCTCCATCTGGCCATGACCTATTCCGATTTTGGCATCGGGTACTAAACGCTGAATCATTCCAGCCACCTCTTTGATGTTTTCAATTCGGTTGTGAATAAAGAAAACCTGCCCACCACGCTGAATTTCATAGGAAACCGCATCGCGAATGATTTCTTCTTGAAAACGAATAACCCGACTTTCGATAGGGTAACGGTTGGGTGGAGGTGTATTGATGACCGAAAGATCACGGGCCGCCATGAGGCTAAACTGCAAGGTTCTTGGTATGGGGGTGGCGGTTAATGTCAGGACGTCCACATTTTCTTTGATGGACTTTA
>CAYNUM010000190.1:0-5396 GCA_964400025.1 uncultured Croceivirga sp. | reverse complement strand
AATTCATTTTGAAAATCTTTCCCAAGAAATTGCAGACTTGCCAAGCAAGTCCGACGAGTTGACCGAAAAGTATACGGATGCCGTATTTAATCCATTTACCGCTACGATAATGGATGAAACGGTTAAGAAACGAATTAGCGCGGCCCGCAACAATGTTTTACTTCCCTATTTCCTAGACCGTGTTGAAAATGAATTAAGTTGCGATAATGCCGAGGAAATATCCCAGCTGTTTGTTGACCTTCATCAACGTATGTTGGAGCTAAGGGATGAGGATACCTCGAAACTTGAACGAAAGCTGCGAAAAGAAAGGAACCCAAAAGTCATTCTTCAAATGTTCAATATAAAACCCTTGGAGAAATGAATTTGGTAATCAAAAACTTTACGACGCAATGTCGTTTCCTACCACTACTCTTGTTTGTTTTTGTCAGTTCGTTTTCCCAAGATGCGGAAGTATTACCTGAGGAGTCAAAATTTAAGGACCCAAAGACCCGAATATGGTTCAATACCTATGGTAACCTAAGAATTTCCAAGCGTTTGTATTGGGATGCCCAGACCCACTTTCGATTTGAAGAAACGGCGAATACACCTTTTATCGGTCAAATAGGCCAGGTGTATAACAGGCACGCTATCGGTTATATCTATTCCAAGAACATCAACTTTAGTCTAGGCGGTGTATTGCGAGTCAATTTCAATACCGACGAGGCTTCAGATGATAGAAATGTGGTGCCTGAATGGCGAATTTGGCATCAATATCAGTTTGCGCAACCTGTTTATAGTGCAATGTTTTATCACCGAATACGCATTGAACACCGATGGACACAAGGCTTTGAAGAAAACAGTGAGTATATCTATAGAAACCGCTGGCGCTATATGTTTCGAGCAAAAATTCCTTTGAATAGCCATAAGTTGGAAACGGGAACGATATATGTATCCCCCGAAGCTGAATTAATTATGCAAAGTGGTAGGGCTGTAGTAGGAAGTGTGATGGAGGATTTACGTTTGACCACAACCTTGGGTTATATTCTTACACCTCGCTTAAAAGTTGCAGGCGGACTCATGTATTCTCAAGGACAAACCCTTGACAATGCCGGGATTTTTAAACAAAACTGGACCATGAGGTTCCATGTTTATTTCTCTCCTGATATCAGAAAGGTAAAAAATAAGCTCCCCGCGATCCATTTTACCGATTGATACGTATATCGAAATGTACAGGCTAAACCATCATGAAAATCAACCGTAAAATTATAATTCCCACTTTATTGATTCTTTGCGCGATAGGGCTCATCGTTTTAGGAGTTAAAAATGGCAATAAGAGCGAACAGTTAGTGCAACAAAGGGAGCAGATTTTGCAACTAGAACAACAACTTTCTACCCAAAAGACTCTATTGACAACAGATTCTCTTTTGGTACAGGGCAAGTACGAGGATGCGCTTCGCCAATATACCGATTATAGTGAGCAACCGATTGAAGATGAAAAGGTTGGAATCGCACTTCGAATGGCTATTGCCAACAAGTTTTTGGAATTTGAAAATCAAACGCAACAACAAAGAGCATTATTGAACAGTTCTTTAGATTCGGCAGAGCTCGCTGAAACTGAGGCTGTAGACCCACTACAAACCAATCAAGTAGATTCTTTGACCTTTGCACTTTCAAAAGCTAAAATGCAATTGAGCAAGTTGAAAAGGCAGTTGCATAAAAAGTCTTTTGGAGAGTATCTCACGTTTACCAATGCTAAGGGCAGTCAAGTGCATTACGTTGGTAAAGTAGAACAAGGTAAAGCCAACGGTTATGGCGTGGCCATACTAAATACAGGAAGTCGATATGTCGGTGAGTGGAAGAACAACCAACGCCATGGCCAAGGTACTTTTTACTGGAAAGATGGTGAATATTATGAAGGCAACTACGAAAACGATAAGCGAAATGGTCAGGGAACGTACTATTGGCCCAATGGAGAGAAATACGTTGGGCAGTGGAAAGATGACCGTCGTTCTGGCAAGGGCGCTTTCTTTGGTAAAGACGGCAAGCTTATGACCAAAGGAATATGGGAAGACGACAAAATGGTCACCAGTCAAGCCAAACCAAGAAAACAACGCAACAAAGAGAAAACCGTAGCTGCTCTATAGTTCTCCTCTCATAGGGTTAATTATTTTCAGTTAAGTCGGCATTAATATTATCAACCACATTTTTTTTGTAGTATCTGACCTCTGGTAAGGTAACAATGAAGGTAGTACCCTTTCCTTTTCCCCTTGATTTTGCGGTAATACTGCCTTGGTGAGACTCCACTATCTTTTTAACCATGTACAATCCAAGACCAGTACCCTCGACACTTCCGTCAAATCGTTCAAAAGGGGTGAATAGTTTTTCAAGTTGTTCTGATGTCATTCCTGAACCATTGTCGACAACCAAAAATTGATTGGTATCGTTGCTAATTTTAGCTTCAACCCTAACTAAGGGGTCCTGCTGGTCACCCATGTATTTTATGGCATTATCAATTAGATTTTCAAAGACTTGAACAATTCTATTTTCATCGCCAAATATTTTTGGTAGCTTTTTATCAACGTACAATTTAGCATTGCGCTCCTTTAGTCTTCCTTTCACAAGACTACTCGCCAAATTCACTATTTCGTTGGTATCCAACAATACGTTTCTATTTTCGATTTTGCCCAATTTGGCAATTTTGCTAATATCTTCGATTAAATGAGTCATCGTATCACATGTCTCATCAATATATTGTAAATATTCCTGCATATCCTTTGATTGGGTAATATCGACCTCCATGGGGATAAGACTGGCTATTCCTTTGATACTATTCAGTGGACTTTTTAAGTCGTGGGAAACTGCAAATGCAAAACGCTGGATCTCTTCGTTTTTATTGGCTAACTCATCCGCAACCTCCATGAGCTTATCATGCTTGGTTTTTAGCTCTCCCGTTCGTTCGGCAATTTGCTCTTCCAAAACCACTTGATGACGTTTTAGACGTAAAATACGAACCCGGTGCGCCAAAAATATAGTAGATACAATAAGAAAAATCAAGAGTGTTCTAAACCAAATAGTTTTCCAATATGGTGGGGTCACATTGATGACCAAAGAGGTTTCGTTATCTACCCATACACCATCAGAATTGGTCGATTTTAGACGTAAAATATAAGTACCATGATTCAAATTTGTATAGGTAGCATGTGGGTCACCCTTTACGTAATTCCAATCTTCTTCAAAACCATCAAGGAAATATGCGAATTCTACTCGCTCTGGGTGTCTATAGGTTAATGCATTGAACTCCAAGTTTACAACGTCCTGTTTATAACTAAGATTTAAGGTGTCAGTTTGACCGATATCTTTGTTCAAAATACCTGATTCGTCATTGGGTCTTACAATCTTATTGAACACTTTGAGTTCAGACAATATTACCTTCGGCACATCATTACGTTTTTTAATTTCCGTTGCTTTAAAGGCATTAAAACCATTACTACCGCCGAAATATATTTCCCCGCTTTTGGATTTGTATGATGAACTAGCCGTGAACTCATCACCTTGTAGGCCATCCATTTTATCGAAATGTACTAATTTGTTCTTTTTGGGTTGGTATTGGACCACACCTTTCCCGGTGCTAAGCCAGAGGCATCCGGCATCTTCAATAATCCCTTTAATGGCATCATTTTTAAGACCATCTCTTTTCGTTAATGTCTCAAAAGAATCGATTTCTGGAAGATATTTATTCAAACCAGCCTGGGTGCCGACCCAAAGGTTACCTTCGGCATCATTGAACATGGTATTTATAAAATCATTGCTAATACTTCGTTTTTCATGAATCGAATGGTAGTGTATGGGAATGTAATTAGTGCCATCTTTCTCTAACCTAAAAATTCCAGAAGTCTGTGTCCCAATCCAAATATTCCCTCTATGATCCTGAGTTACCCTTGCCACTGTAGGTACTTCGGTGCCATCTCGTTCAGAACGGATACTGACATGCCTAAAATATCCTGATTCAGGATGGTAGACATGTACTCCTCCAAATAAAGTAATAATCCAAATTCGTCCATCTGTATCTTTCATTATATCGGTCACATGGTTCGACCCCAAGAATGAATTTTCTTTGGTCCAGACCTCATAATCTCGAGTTTCCGTATCAAAAATCGCCAATCCCTTGGCCCATGAACCAATCCATAATTTATTCCCATCCTTCAAAAAAGAGAGTATTACATCAGAGTGCAATTTGCCATTGGAAAGCGAAAATTCTTCAAAGGTATTGGTGGTTTGATTCCAATAATTCAATCCACCACCGTCCGTTCCTACCCAAAAATGATTATCATCTGCTTCAATGAAACAATTCACCAAATTGTTACTCAGGGAATTTTCTTTGAAAGGATCAGTTTTGTGGTGGGTGAATTTGTAATACTCTGGGTCATAAAAGCTCAAACCGTTTTTAAATGGTCCTAACCACATTACTCCATTCTTGGCATGATAAATCGTCCATATTGAGTTAGATGGAATGGAGTTTGGTCTACTGACGTGCGATTTTATATAGGAAACATGACCAGTTCTAGGGAAATAAACTGCCAAACCAGCATTCTCACTTCCTACCCAGACATTGTCATTTGAATCCTCGGAAATAGACAGAATAGAGTGGCCTTTTGAAATTTCAGTGCTTTCGGCTAGAAAGGAATCGTTTTCAATAGATAGGCTTATTAACTCTCCGGTATGAGTGCCTAGAAGGAATTTTTCTTCAGTAATTTGAATTGCTCGGCTGATGTCTTGGGGTTCCTCTATCTGAGCAATAATCTGAAAATCATGATTAATAATATAGATAGAAGCTTGTGTAATCAGTAAAAGTTTGTTTTCACCAACTGGAAATATCTCAACAATATAATGGTTACTTGGGCCACCCTTGTAAATTTCATCAAATCGAATTTGTTTTAATTCCCCATTAGTAGTGTTGTATCTAAAGACCCCACTATTATCAGTCCCTAACCATAATAGATTATCTGTTCGGGCAATTGCTCCTATATATTTTGATTGTAAGAGCTGTCCCTCAGCCAGAAACGGATAGGGTTCTACAATATTCAATTCACGATTATAAACATTTAACCCTTGGTTTGTACCAATGTAGAGCAAATCATTATTGTCTTCATAAATACTTTCTACATAACCATCGGTCAAGCCGTACTTACCGTCTGTGCTTTTTTCAAAAATCTCAAAGTAAGTACCATTAAATTTGTTTAGGCCATTGGGAGTACCCACCCACAAAAATCCATGACTATCCTCAAATATTTGAGTGGCCGAGGTTTGTGACATTCCAGTTTTAATATGCTGAAAAGAGAGCGTATCTAAGGTAGTTTGTGCGATTACGAACTGGCTGATTGATATAAGTGACAATATGCGAAGCAAATGATGGACCT
>CAYNUM010000189.1:0-5398 GCA_964400025.1 uncultured Croceivirga sp. | reverse complement strand
GAATCAATTCATCCAAATCATTAGAGAGCACATACGCACCCTTACTTCCCATGGTAATAATGACTGTATTCACACCCTTCTGTCGCAAAACTGTGGCAGCGCTTTTGGCAGAAGTTTCATCCACTACTTTGATGCCGCTCAACAATTCGGCCTCAATTTCGTTGGGGGTAATCATGTGCAATGAGGACAATAATTCATCGGATAAGTGTTGTGCAGGTGCTGGATTCAAGACCAATTTTAAATCATATTGCTGCGCCAATTGTCCCAGATATTCTATGGTTTGTAAAGGAGATTCCAACTGGGTCAAGACAAAAGCACTGTTCTTGATTTCTTCCAAAGCGGGCTCAAGATGATTATTATATAAAGTTCCATTCGCCCCTAACGCCACCGCGATGGAATTTTCCCCTTTTTCATCGACCATAATCAGCGCCACTCCGGAGGCTTCAACCTCGTCTTCGGTAATAAATCGGGTGTCAATCCCGTGGTTTTTAAACCCGTCTATCGCTTGTTTTCCAAAGAGATCATTCCCCACTCTGGCGATGAAAATCACGTTACCTCCAAGGCGTGCAGCGGCCACGGCTTGGTTTGCACCCTTTCCTCCTGGGTTTGTGGTGAACTTACCTCCGAGCACCGTCTCTCCAGGCAAAGGCAAGTGACTGGATTTCAATACCATATCAGTGTTACTACTGCCTACTACAATAATTTTTTGTTGCTTCATTTTAGTATTTCAAAATAAATATCTAGATTTGCACAAACGATTGCGCAATTTAAGAATTAAAATCAAAACCACCAAGTTTTCTTAAAATGGGCAAGCACAACTTCTCAACCAATGACCATAAAAGAACTTGCCCAAGAACTGGAAATGTCGACCACAACGGTCTCGCGTGTACTGACAGGGCAAGAGAAAAAATATCGCATCAGTGAGAAGACGGCACAACGCGTTCGAGAAGTTGCAGATAAGCTCGATTTTGCTCCGAACCAAATTGCTAGAAACCTTCGGTTACAAAAAACCAATACCATTGGACTAATCATCCCAGATATATCGAATCCCTTCTTCGCCAATCTCGCACGAACGGTTGAAGAAGAACTCCGAAGTCGCGGAAAAATGGTATTGCTCTGCGATACCAAAGATGAGACGCGGCTTGAAAAAGAATCGCTATCGCTGCTTCTGGGTAGAAAAGTGGATGGCCTTTTGGTAGCACCGGTAGGTAAAGAATGGGAGCACCTAAAGGAACATTCCAAAATTCCAGTAGTACTAATTGACCGTTATTTCGAGAATCAAGATATTCCTTTTGTCACCACAGATAATTTCTTTGGGGCCTATGAAGCCACACTTTATCTGATTGAAAATGGGCATCAAAACATTGCTTGCATTCAGGGCCTAAAAGGAACCACACCAAATGACCATAGGGTAAGAGGATATCAAAAGGCCATGAAAACCCATGGTCTTTCTGAGCACATCAAAGTCGTTGGAGATGATTATAGCTTGGAGAATGGCTATGAAAATACCAAGGAACTCTTGGCTCGACCCAACCCGCCCACAGCATTTTTTGCCTTGAACAATCAAATTGCAATGGGTTGTATGAAAGCTTTAAAGGAAAATGGATTTCATATACCCAATGAAATCTCTTTGATCGCCTTCGACGAACAGCCCTATTTTGAATTATTGTCCCCACCCCTGACCGCCATCAAACAACCCATGGAAGCTATTGGCAAAGTCGCTGTTGAAACCCTTTTTGAGCTTCTGGATGGGAAAAAGGTCAGCCACCAAATGTTGAAACCCACTTTTATCGAACGAGCATCGGTCTCAGAAATACCCATAAAGCCATGAAAAACTTCATTCTTTTCCTCACTTTGTTCGCTACCGGAATGGTTATTTATCCCCAATGGGAGTATACCGCCATTGACAGTGTCAAGCAAAAGTGGGGTGACTGGGACGAGCCCGAATGGTTACGTTATTTTGGACTTGATGCGGGGGATATCAACCATGATGGACTATTGGATGTGGTGTCAGGTCGGTATGTATATCATCAGCCCAAGAATAAATCACAATCTTGGAAACGCATGGTTCTTGACGATAATGTGGATGGTATCTTCATTACCGATGTTGATGGGGATGTGTATGCGGATATCATTGCACAGGCCCTACCCAATATCTTCTGGTATGAAGCTGTGAACCTAGACGGGACACAATTTGTTCGTCATAAAATTGCTGAAGTCCCCGCCACTTCACATGTTAATAGTCAGGGATTTGAAAGAGCGCAAATCATTCCAGCAGGGAAAGAGGAACTTTTGATTGCTGGAAATGGTAATGTTTATCTAATTCAAATTCCTGAAAATCCATTGACCGAAAAATGGACGACCCAACTCATTGGGAAGAATACCTCAGACGAAGGTATCGGCGTTGGCGATATTGATGGCGATGGGGATATGGATATCGCCTGTGGTAGAAGACCAGAAGGCGAAGGGGAACCCAAAATCTTGGTTTGGTTTGAAAATGAAAGCCGATTTGATACCGAGTGGAAAGACAATTATGTAGCAGAAACCGAGCATCCGATTGATAGAGTTAAAATCGGGGATTTAAACGGAGATGGGCAACTAGAAATCGTGGTGGCAGAAGAACGCTATCCTGGATTGGAACCCGATAGCAATATTCTATGGTTTGAGCAGAATGATTCTGATGATAAATGGACGACCTCTACCCTGACCACGCAATATTCCAGTAACAACTTGCAGTTGGTGGATATGGATGAGGATGGCGATTTGGACATCCTTACCGCCGAACATAAAGGGGAACAATTGGAACTGCAACTTTGGACTAACGACGGTTCGGCAAACTTTATAAAAACAGTCTTGGATACCGGGAAAGAGAACCATTTAGGAGCCAAAGCCTTTGACATGGACAATGACGATGACCTCGACATTATTGGTTCAGCATGGGACAATTATCGCTGGGTCCATTATTGGGAAAATCAATCCAAAAGTCCAAAAATAGACAGCCTCATTACCCAATATCAGGGCAAAGACCACTATGTCATCAAGACTAAAGACATCACCTATTATTATGATATTGCCGGTGGAGGATTCTCTCGAATGTTGGATAAATATGGTAACGATTGGATTGCATTTAAGCAACTGACTTCTGATTATCCTCAGGGTGCTGCGGGCACCTTTCGGGGCCTGCCCAATATGGTATATCAAGGTGATGACAATGGGGCCGGGCATCCTGGTTTTGACCAATGCCGTTCCTGGTTTGAAGATGGCAAGCTCTATTCGGAGTCCAAAAGTAAGCTTTGGAAATGGCGTTGGACCTTCCATGACTCCCACGCTGAACTGGAAGTTTTAAAAGCAGACCCCAATCGCAACTACTGGTTTTTATACGAAGGTACTCCCGGCGGAAAATTCAAACCCCAGAGCTACTATTACGGTTCGGATATTGACGTAAAAAGTTCAAATTCCCCTGATTTTTATAAAGGGGAAGCAAAGTTCCAACCCTTGCAATGGGCCTATGTTGGTATAAAAAATCTTGATGTCACCTTCTTTATGCTTCATAAAACGGATGCTCCAAAAAAAGGACTGGTTTCTTATTTGGGAAATAGTGAAAAAGGCATTGAGAGTAAAGACGGGATGACGGTTTTTGGTTTTGGGCGCGGAGAAGATACCAATCCCCTACTTAGCGGGCAGAACAGGTTTATCATTGGTTTCTATCCCAAAGAAGTAACGAACGAAACGGAGCATAAAACCCTCTCCGAATTTTTGAAAACAATCGTAACCGAATAAAGATGAAAACAACATTGTCATTTGTCATACTGACATTGATTCTATTAGGATCCAGTTGCAAGGAGCAAAAAAAAGCACCCGTTGAAAACGGTGTCCAAGAGGCAAAAGTTTTGGGCTTTGAACAGACCACTATCGCAGATTCATTAAGGCTTTTATGGGCTACTGACCCTGTAGACCTCACCGGAGATGGTATTTCAGATTTGTTATTCATTGACAACAATGGTTATGGTGGAAAACTGGGTTACTATAAAGGTCAAAAAGTAGATGGCCCTTGGGCAAAAACCTTGATTGACATTCCCGAAGAATTGGCCATGGGTGATATTGAGGCCGCGGATATGGACGGGGATGGGGATATTGATATCGTTGCTGCCCACCACAGCGGCGAATGGGAAGCTGCCAATGAGCCGTCGATACTCTATTGGTATGAAAATCCAAACTGGGAAGCCCACCCCATAGGGGAGGCGCCTAATTTCATCAAAGATGTCAGCATTGCCGATTTTAACATGGATGGCAAAATGGATATTGCTGCCCTCTGTTTTGAGGTAAGCACCTTGCGAATTTTTCAACAAAATACATCAGATGATTGGACTATGGTTCAGGAGTATCAAAAGTATGGCAACCTCCATGAAGGAATGGATGTGGGAGATATCAATAGCGATGGCTTTCCTGATATAGTGGCCGGAGGACATCTATTCCAAAGTCCGGGAGAAGATTTAAGTGTGGATTGGACCACTGAAAACATTGATGAAAAATGGAACACTCAAACCGGTGACTGGTCAAGGAATGGCACAAAAACCTTCCTAAGGGATTTGGACAAGGATGGCCGAAGTGAGGTCTTTGTGAGTCATTCCGAGCGTGCTGGTTTTCCACTGTCCTACTATAAAAAAATAGATGATGCCTGGAAAGAACACGTGATTTCAGATAGTATTCCTGCCTGTCATACCCTTCAAGTTTTTGATTTTGATTTGGATGGCGATTTTGATGTATTGGCCGGTGTGAATAAATCCAGAGCAGAGGGACTGAACTACCAGACCTTCCCGATAACTGTTTTCCTGTCCAATGAAAATTATACCAAATGGGAACCGATGGTCATTTCCGAAGAAGGTATCTACAACGGTCAAGCTGCCGACTACGATGGCGATGGAGATATTGACATATTCCGGTATCAGACCCATGATGCAGTGACCTATCAACTCTATAAAAACACCATAAACGATTGATTATGAAAAGACAACAAAAAGGACACGTAGGGTTGACTTTTGTATTGGTATTGTTCTTTAACATCACGCTAATGGCACAAACCAATATCATTTTTGATACGGATTTTGGGGGCGATGCAGACGATTTGGGGGCTTTGGCCATGCTCAATCATTTTCACAATAAGGAAGAATGCAAGCTATTGGCGGTCATGTGTTGGAACACCGAACAATATGCCGTTAGTGCCATCGATGCAGTAAATACCTTCTATGGCAATTCAGAAATTCCGGTTGGAAAAAGGGCCGAAGACGCACAACGAACAGAGTGGAACCACACCAAGGTATTGGCCGATAGTCTTAGGCATGACGCCACACTAGAAAATGCGATGGAAACAACGGCGCTGTACCGCAAACTATTGGGA
>CAYNUM010000188.1:0-5410 GCA_964400025.1 uncultured Croceivirga sp. | reverse complement strand
ACCCAAACTCCCACTCCATTTCTTCGTTTTCAATGAATTCAACAGAATTCACGTCAAAATACGTCTTGTATGGATTGAAGTCCTCAGGCAAATAATCTGCCGTGTTGAAATCCAATTCGATTTCATCTTCCCCTATATAGTTGATTGAATTGATATCGAAATTTGTCGCATAAGGATCGAAATTCTCTGGAAGGTATTCCGAGGTATCGAAACCTAGGTCAAATTCTACTTCATCTTCGACATATATAATGGAATTCAAATCAAAAAAGCGCTCGTAAGGGTTAAATCCTTCCGGAAGATAATCGGCAGTTTCAAAACCTAAATCTACTTCTACCTCATCTTCAATGAACGCAATCTCGTTCAATTCTAATTCGTAAGGTTTGCTGTCCTCAAATTTCATTACATAAAAGGGAGCATCCTCTTCCACATCAGCTTCTAAACTAAAAGCAGTAAAATCGTTCTCAAAGCTACGGTTGGTTTCTTGACTTGTCCTTAGTAAAGGAACCGTACTTTCTTGTGCATCTGCTACGGGGCTACTACTCATGAATAAACACCCGTAAATAACTAATAACTTGTTCATTTTTTTGATTGATTTGATGATTGATGTTAATGTCTATAAGACTACGAGAATTTGCAATTGTTACAGTTTGTATTACGATTTTAACAAAACTTCAATATCCGCTCATCGCAACTATACTGGGCGATTTGAACCAAACTATCAGTAAAATGCAGGATTCCGAAAGGTTGATACTGGTCAAAAAAAATTTTTAGTTATTACGATTTTAACACTTTGCCACGACAAATTTTTGGTTCTTTGAGAGGTTAGATTAAACTCAAATACATTAAAATGATTCAAAAAGTATTGCGAAGAATTATTCTTTTGGTTCTTATTCTAGGTTCATTTCACACCTCAGAGGCGCAAATCTTCAAAAAGAAGAAGAAAAAAACCGAAACAAAAGCCCCTGAAAAACCAAAAAAAGGGGCGATTAAACCTTACGACAAGGTAATTACCCAAGATGCCAAAACCGACGACGGTCTTTTCAAAGTACATCAAGTAGATAGCAAACATTTTTACGAAATACCCGATTCCCTATTTAATCGTGAGATGTTAATGGTGAGCAGAATCTCGAAAACAGCCACTGGAATCGGTTTCGGAGGCGGAAAAATCAACACACAGGTATTGCGATGGGAGAAAAAGCCAAAAAAGGTACTATTACGTGTCGTTTCCTACGGCAACTACGCTGCTGACTCACTACCGATTCACGAGGCTGTGGTAAACTCAAATTTTGAACCCGTCTTGTTTGCATTTGACATTAAGGCCATCAATAAGAAAGACTCGCTGAACACTGCAACAGTTATCGAGATAGACCCCTTGTTTACCAAAGATGTCAATGCGCTGGGCATGCCCGAGCGCTTTCGAAAAAGGTACAAGGTGAGCCGAATGGATGGGGAACGTAGTTTTATTGAGTCCATAAAAAGTTATCCGCTAAATGTCGAAGCCCGTCATGTAAAGACCTACGCGTCCAAAGCACCCCCAAGCAATCAAAGTTTGGGTTCCATCTCCATTGAAATCAACAATTCAATGATTTTATTACCGAAAGAGCAAATGAAGCGACGTTATTTTGATGAACGCGTGGGCTGGTTTGCAAGAGGGCAGGTCGATTATGGCTTGGAGGCCCATAAAAGTAAAACCGTAACCTTTCTCGACCGTTGGCGACTGGAAGTGAAAGACGAGGACATGGAAAAGTTCAAAGCCGGGGAATTGGTTGAACCTAAAAAGCAAATTGTCTATTACATCGATCGTGCCACTCCCGAGAAATGGCGACCCTTCATAAAACAAGGAATAGAAGATTGGCAAGTGGCCTTTGAAGAAGCAGGATTTAAAAATGCGATTATTGCCAAAGACCCGCCCAGTCCAGAAGAAGACCCTGAATGGTCACCAGAAGATGTGCGTTATTCGGTAGTACGCTATTTGGCTTCACCCATCCCAAACGCGAATGGTCCTCACGTCAGTGACCCAAGAAGTGGTGAAATTTTGGAGTCAGATATCAATTGGTACCATAATGTAATGTCATTATTACGCAATTGGTTCTTCGTACAAACTGCGGCGATCAATCCCGAGGCCCGTACCACAGAATTTAAAAATGAAATTATGGGTAGGTTGATTCGCTTTGTATCCGCACATGAAGTGGGCCATACCCTAGGGTTACCCCATAACATGGGGAGTAGTGCGGCCTATCCTGTTGATTCATTGCGATCACCCAGTTTCACCAAGAAATATGGCACCGCTCCATCTATTATGGATTATGCCCGCTTTAATTATGTGGCCCAACCTGGCGATGGTGATGTGGCCCTAATGCCGAATATTGGGGTGTATGATAAGCATTCCATTAGATGGGGCTATCGACCCATTCTCGACAAAACCGCTGAGGAAGAAAAACCCACTCTTAACGAGTGGATATTGGAACATGCCGATGACCCCATGTATCGCTTTGGGCACCAACAGGTCGGAGATGTTCACGACCCCAGTTCTCAAACCGAGGATGTGGGCGACAATGCGATTAAGGCCAGTGAGTATGGAATTGCCAATTTAAAACGAATCGTTCCCAAACTCATGGAATGGACCACCACTTCAGGCGAAGATTACGACGAGTTAAAAACGATGTATGGCCAAGTCGTTTCACAATATCGAAGGTATATGGGGCATGTGGCCAACAATATTGGTGGTGTTTATGAAGATTACAAAACCGCTGACCAAGACGGAGCTGTATATACCCATGTACCCAAAAAACACCAAAAAGAGTGCTTGGTGTTTTTACATGAACAACTTTTTGAAACGCCTGAGTGGTTATTGGATAATGACATCTTTAGTCGTGTGGAATATTCTGGTTCTGTAGAACGTATTAGAAACATGCAAGAAAGAACCCTAAGAACAGTATTGGGTCTAGGTAAATTGGCACGTTCCATTGAAAATGAAGCGCTGAATGGTGCTGATGCCTATAAAATCAATGAAATAATGACCGATGTGCGAAGGGGCATCTGGTCGGAAACACGAACCGGTCGTTCGATTGATACCTATAGACGAAACCTGCAAAAAGCACATATCGACCGTTTGAGCTATTTAATGACCGCCGAGAACCAGAAAAAACTTTCTGATTTTGGAGGCTACCGAAAATCAACTGTGATCAATACCAGTCAATCTGATATTCGATCGGTAGCAAGAGCAGAGTTGAAAAACCTAAAGCGAGATATTAGAAATGGCCTTTCAAGAATTTCTGATACAATGAGTCGCTATCATTTGCAAGATGCATTGGAGCGTATTGATTTGATACTCGACCCCAGTTAATAGGTAGTATCTTATTGGAAATATGATTAAAAAGAGGGCTAATGCCCTCTTTTTTTGTCTATACATAACTGCTTTTCGTCTATAGTTCTGTTGAATCGACTGAAATACGACGACCCAACAAACAGGTACTAGCTACTTTAGCGTCATAATCAAGACCTCAAATCAAAATGAAAACCTACCAACTCAAGAGTCTAATTTGTTTTACCCTTTTTGTTTGTGCGAGTGTGAGCTATTACACGATGGATATTGATTTATCAGAAAAGCAAACGGTCAAAACAGAAAGTCTGGAAAACAACAACAATAACCAAGAATTAACCCATATAGTGTCAGTGAGTAACCCCTAATTCTTGCCGACAACCTACACATATACCATAGCGTGAAAAGCTGGATCGTTCCCCCCGTTCGAATCTGGCTTTTCCATTATGGGGTATTTCATCGGACACACCACACATTTCAAGATTGCGACCACCTTCTGAAGAGGGTTCACAACAAGTCCCAAAATCACATGTTGATTTTTTATAACTTTAAAAGTCCAAATCTCACCTATGAAAGCCTACAAAATTAAGAGCTTGCTCTATCTGAGCGGCTTTATTATCGCCGCTGTCGTCTACTACCAAATCGAACAAGAAGAAAATTTTCAACAGGGACTGATTACTTCCCCAACTGCGGACTTGCAAGCAGAGGATGATATTTCTGAACAGGAAAGCGAAGAAACGGAGAACGATTCACAGTAATCACATTTCTATCTTCCGTTAAATAAATCACAAATCCAGTCATGGTATTAAACCTTTATGGCCGACCAAGGTCATAAGGGCAAATCATAAAATGTAAATACCATGAAGAATACCAAAATTTTAGTGACCATCGCACTATTGACCGGAGTGATGGCTTTCGCCCAAAATGGGGCACATCGCGGTGAGAAAGGGAAATATCACCAAGACCTTACCATAGAACAGTTGGCAACGCTCAAGACCAAAAAAATGACTTTGGCCTTGGACCTAACCACAAAACAGCAAAAACAAATTTTTGAGTTCAATCTGGCCAATGCAGAATTCCGAAAGGAAAAAATGGCGGAAAGAAAGTCAAAAAAAGCATCTGGCGAGCATACCCGACCAAGCAGCGAAGAGCGATATGAACTAGAAAATGCGCGATTGGACCGAATGATTGCCCAACAACAGGAATTAAAGGAAATTTTGACCGAAGGGCAGTATGACCAATGGAAAAAGATGCAAATGCATAAGTACGCCCATGTCAAAAAAAATAGACAGAGTAGAGCACGAAGAGGATAGTGATTTTTTTTTGATTGAGGAAGCCCCTACATTTCTACTTTAGAGCTGTAGGGGTTTTTACGTTTTACATGCCCTATTTCCAATTCGGGAGTGGTATTCGTTATTTTCGCATCGTATGACGCCTCCCAAACATATCCTCCCCATAATTGTCTTGGCCCAATTTTGTTGCACTTCCCTTTGGTTTGCCAGTAATGCCATCATTCAAGATTTAGCGCTCAACTTTGAATTGGGTGCCGAAGCTGTGGGTAATTTGACCTCGGCCGTACAATTCGGATTTATCTCTGGCACCCTGCTATTTGCCATTCTGACCCTAACCGATCGGTTTTCACCCTCACGCGTATTTTTTGTTTGTGCTTTACTGGGTGCCTGCTCTAATGCAGGACTTTTATGGTCGGGCAATACCATGTTATCGTTGTTTGTGTTTCGGTATTTGACCGGCTTGTTTTTGGCTGGTATATATCCTGTGGGCATGAAAATAGCTGCTGACTATTTTGATAAAGGACTCGGTAAGTCATTGGGCTATCTCGTTGGTGCTTTGGTTGTTGGAACGGCATTTCCACATCTTTTAAAAACCTTTGACCAAGTGCTTTCGTGGAAGAATGTCGTTATGGTGACCTCGGCATTGGCCACTCTGGGTGGAGGTCTACTTTGGGCAACCGTTCCCAACGGTCCCTTTAGAAAGCGGAGTCAAAAACTACAACTCAACGCTTTTTTTCAGGTGTTCCGAAACCAAAACTTTAAGACTGCTGCCTTTGGCTATTTTGGCCATATGTGG
>CAYNUM010000187.1:0-5429 GCA_964400025.1 uncultured Croceivirga sp. | reverse complement strand
GTTGGCCCCTTCGGATTTCGAAAACGCAGCAATTGACCAGCACGACATTTTGAAGTTGTCTTTGACCACTCGTATTCGCTTTGGCCAGAAATATTTGAGTTACCCAGATGGAAAATTCAATTATTCTGAAGATAGATATCCCACCTTGTACTTGGGTTATGAGAAAGGTTTTGGTGGCAGTGACGCAGACAATCGTTTCGACCAATTTAAAATTCGATTGGTACAGGACTTTGCAATTGCTGACCTTGGTCGATTCGAATATAATCTAAAAGCCGGTGCCTTTTTGAATGCAGAAGATATCTCTTTTGTTGACTATCAACACTTCAATGGCAATAGAACACGTATTACCAGGGGCAATTACCTTAACTCCTTTTTTCTACTGTCGTACTATGGCTTTAGTACCAATCAGAGTTATTTCGAAGGTCATCTAGAACATAATTTTCAAGGCTTTGTTATGGGCAAAATACCGTTATTGAAAAAGCTTAAATCCCATTTGATTTTAAGTGGTAAAACATTGACCATCAGCGACAATCTACCCTATTATGAATGGGGTGTGTCATTGGGTAATTTGGGTTGGAAGAAATTTAGGTTCCTTAGGGTTGGTTTCGTTCAAAGTCATATTGACCGAATCACGGAAAACGGTCTTAATATCGGCTTGCAGTTCTAATTTTTATTCTCCAATAAGGGTACGAATCGAAAACTTCCAAACGTCTTTTTTTCAAACTCCTTTTCAGATTTCCTGAGGTACAATGTCATTTCTTGTTCTTCCATACCAACAGGGATAACCAATCGCCCACCAATCTTCAATTGGGCGAGTAATGCCTTAGGGGTTTCTGGCGCTCCAGCAGTAACGATAATTCCATCAAAGGGTGCTTCATCTGGCAATCCCTTATAGCCATCCCCAAATATTACTTTTTTGGGTCGATACCCCATTTTTGAAAAAAACCGTTTGGTCTTCTTGAATAGCTCAGATTGCCGCTCTATGGTAAAGACCTTGGTGTTCAAATGTAATAACACTGCTGTTTGATACCCACTACCAGTACCTATTTCTAGAATTTTATGGCCTGGTGCAATCTGTAATAACTCGGTTTGAAAAGCTACGGTATAAGGTTGTGATATCGTCTGTTCTGCACCTATGGGAAAAGCCTTGTCTTGATAGGCATGGTCTTCAAAACTACTATCCAAAAACAAATGCCTCGGTATACTTTTAATAGCTCCTAAAACTTCACTGTCTTTGATTCCTTTGGCCTCTAAGACGGCTGCCAGCTGATTACGCATTCCGTGATGTTTAAAGGTATCTTGCATCAAAATTGGTTTGGTTTACAAAAGTACACAACACCTAAAAAAGTAGCACCTTTTTGTTTATCTCCGTATTTTTGAAAAAACACTTCTTATGTTAAAAGTTGGCGTTCTGGGCGCAGGACATTTGGGAAAAATACACCTTCGACTTTTAAATCAATCTGACAAATATGAATTGATTGGGTTTTATGACCCCGATGAAATGAATGCCAAGGCGGTGCATCAAGAATTTGGATATCAATACTTCGAAAATATCAATCAACTGATTGATGCGGTAGATGTTGTAGACATTGTCACTCCTACCCTATCCCATTACGACTGCGCGAGAAAGGCGATGCAGAAAGGTCGCCACATCTTTATTGAAAAACCCATAACAAATACCATTGAGGAGGCCGAAGATCTTATCGCAATTCAGAAACAGAACAATGTTAAAGGTCAAGTGGGGCATGTAGAACGTTTTAACCCTGCTTTTTTGGCGGTAAAAGGCCGTATAGAAAACCCTATGTTCATTGAAACCCATCGACTGGCAGAATTCAATCCTAGGGGTACTGATGTGCCAGTTGTTTTGGATCTTATGATTCATGACATTGATGCCATCTTAAGTGTCGTACCCTCAAAAGTGAAACAAGTAAATGCAAGTGGTGTTTCAGTAATAAGCAATTCACCAGATATTGCGAACGCCAGATTAGAGTTTGAAAATGGGTGTGTAGCCAATTTGACCTCTAGTAGAATTTCATTAAAAAACATGCGTAAATCACGTTTTTTTCAACGTGACGCCTACATTTCAGTGGATTTTCTTGATAAGAAAGTTGAAGTGGTCAAAATGAAGGATGCTCCTGAAAAAACCGGTGATTTTGATATGGTATTGCAAAACGCCGAGGGCGTAAAGAAACAGATCTATTTTGAAAATCCTGAAATTGAACCCAACAATGCTATTTTGGATGAGTTGGAGACTTTTGCAGATGCCATAGAAAATGACACAGAGCCAGCTGTTACCTTGGAAGCTGGCACAGAAGCACTGCGAGTCGCTTTAAAGATTATTGCTTCTTTTTAAGGATGACATTTGACGAAGTAAATAATATCGGGATGCAACTTTTAAGAGATCAACCATCGTCTTGAATAAATTCAAGACTTTACATATCAATGATTTAATCGTATTTAAATGAATAATATAGCGGTAATCGGAGCAGGAACAATGGGAAATGGAATTGCCCATGTTTTTGCCCAGAATGGATTTTCGGTCAAACTAATCGATATCTCAGAAGGTGCTTTGGAAAAAGGTATCTCAACCATATCGAAAAATCTTGACCGCATGGTCACCAAAGAACGTATCTCTGAAGTTGACAAAATTGCTACTCTTGGCAATATTCAAACCTTTACTGATTTAAAAGATGGGGTTACTGCGGTTGATTTGGTGGTTGAAGCCGCAACAGAGCGCCTTGACCTAAAACTGCAAATTTTTGAACAACTAGATGCCGAGGCACCTGACAATGCGATTTTGGCCACAAATACCTCATCTATTTCAATAACTCAAATTGCAGCGGTTACAAAAAGACCTGATAAGGTAATTGGTATGCATTTCATGAATCCAGTTCCCATAATGAAGTTAGTTGAAATCATTCGCGGTTACAATACTACTGATGAAGTGACCAAAACTATTATGGCACTGTCCTCAAAATTGGGCAAAACCCCTACCGAAGTGAATGATTACCCCGGTTTCGTGGCCAATAGAATTTTAATGCCTATGATTAACGAGGCCATAGAGACCTTATACAATGGTGTTGGTGGTGTTCAAGAAATCGATACTGTCATGAAATTGGGTATGGCACATCCTATGGGGCCCCTACAATTGGCAGATTTTATCGGATTGGATGTCTGTCTCTCCATTTTGAATGTAATGTATGAAGGATTTAAAAACCCAAAATATGCTCCCTGTCCATTGCTCGTAAATATGGTAATGGCAGGAAAATTGGGCGTCAAATCAGGAGAAGGTTTTTACGATTATTCTGAATCAAAAAAAGCAGAAAAGGTTTCCAATCAATTTGCCTAGGCCATGGCGATAATAAAACCCTTTAGAGCAATACGCCCAGCAAAAGACAAAGTTGCCTTTGTAGCTTCTCGCTCTTATCAAGAGTATGACAAAAAAGAACGGAACTATCATTTAAAATATAATCCGTTTTCTTTTTTACACATCATCAATCCTGGATATAAATTTCAACGAACAGTTGTGGGCGAAGAGCGTTTTACCCTGATTCGAAATCGTTATTTGGAATTTTTAGAAGAACAGGTTTTTGTAAAAGACCTGACCGCAGGGTTTTACCTCTACCAAATACAAAAAGATGATTTTAAAACTTTAGGTATATTCTGTGCTACCAGTGTTCTGGATTATAGGAATGACGTCATCAAAAAACATGAGGATACGATACACAAAAGGGAAATACTTTTCGCCAACTACCTAAAAACGGTTGGTTTTAATGCCGAGCCTGTATTGATAACCTATCCCCAGAATACTTCGGTTCAATCCATTATTGACAAAGAAGTTGAAAAATCCCCAGAGTACGACTTTACCACACCCGATAAAAAAAGACATCAATTATGGTGTATCAATGATAAGGAGACAGTAATTGCGCTTCAAAAGGCATTTGATGCCATTGATACCATTTATATTGCCGACGGGCATCACAGAAGCGCGTCATCATACCTATTGGCACAAGGACTACAAAAAGAAAACAAGCAGCACACCGGCAACGAACCTTATAACTATTTTCTAAGCTATCTCATTCCTGAAAATGAGATAAGAATTTACGAATTCAATAGAATGGTGAAAGACCTTAATGGACTTTCTAAAGAAGAGTTTCTTATAAAACTGGACACCTTTTATCGAATTGAAAAAATTGAGGACGGCCTTTACAGACCCACCAAGAAACATCATTTCAGCATGTACTTGGACGGCGATTTTTATTCGCTTTATTTAAGAAAACGTGTTTATAATTTTACAGACGCCCTAAGCGAATTGGATACACAAATACTCTACAAGACCATTTTAGAACCGATTTTGGGCATCCATGATTTAAGAAACGATAAGCGCATTACATATGGTTATGGCAAACACAACCTTATAAAGATGAAGGAAAGTATCGACAAAGGTGATTTTAGGGTAGGTTTTAGCTTGGTGCCCATAACCATCACAGAAATTAAGGCAATAGCTGATGAAAATTTGGTGATGCCTCCGAAAAGCACCTACATTGAACCTAAGTTAAGAAGCGGTCTTACCATTTATGAAATCTAATCTTCAGTAGATGTCAATCAAAGAAAATCTAAAACGTATCAAAAATTCCATACCTGCGAGCGTCACCTTAGTTGCCGTTTCAAAAACTAAACCGAACCAATCGATAATGCAGGCCTATGAAACTGGGCACCGAATTTTTGGGGAAAACAAAGTTCAGGAAATGACACAGAAATGGGAAGCGCTTCCGAAAGATATTGAATGGCATATGATTGGTCATTTACAACGAAATAAGGTGAAGTATATGGCCAGTTATGTCAGCCTAGTTCATGGTGTGGACAGTCTTAAACTATTGAAGGAAATCGATAAGCAGGCTAAAAAACACAATCGTATAATCGATTGTCTTTTACAAGTTCATATTGCACAAGAAGCAACCAAATTTGGCCTTAGCAAAACCGAATTGGAAGAATTAATTCGCTCCGAAGAATACCAAGCTCTCCAAAACATAAAAATAAGGGGACTCATGGGTATGGCAACATTTACGCAAAACATGGAACAAGTGCGAGAAGAGTTCGAATTTTTGAAAGAAGTGTATGATGAACTACAAAATACACTTGAAGATATTGATATACTCTCCATGGGCATGAGTGGTGATTATGAGCTTGCCATTGATAACGGTAGCACTATGGTGCGTGTAGGAAGTAGTATCTTTGGTTCACGCAACCACGTTTAAAAACTTCTGATGTACGCTGTACTTGACATTGAAAGCACAGGTGGAAAATATAATGAAGAAGGCATTATGGAAATTGCCATCCACCGCTTTGATGGAGAAGAAGTTGTTGACCGATTTATCAGTTTGATAAATCCAGAACGGGAAATACAAGCGTTCGTGATGAAGTTAACC
>CAYNUM010000186.1:0-5432 GCA_964400025.1 uncultured Croceivirga sp. | reverse complement strand
CTCACCTGGATAGCCAACAATCAAAGTGGTACGAATGGTCATTTCGGGAACCATAGCACGAAAATCTTGTAGAAGCTTGGTCGTTTTTTCCTTTGTTGTACCCCTGCGCATGCTCTTTAAAATGGGGTCTGCAATGTGTTGCAGCGGAATATCAATGTAATTACAGACTTTTTCCTCTCGCTTCATTACCTCCAATACGTCCATCGGAAAACCTGTTGGAAAAGCATAATGTAGTCGTATCCATTCGATGCCCTCTACTTTGACCAATGCTTCCAGAAGTTCGGCCAAGTTGCGCTTTTTGTATAAATCCAAGCCGTAATACGTCAGGTCTTGGGCAATCAATATCAATTCTTTGACACCGTTGGCCGCCAACTTTTCAGCTTCTACCACCAATTCTTCAATGGGCTTACTTTTATGTTTACCCCGCATTAACGGAATAGCACAAAAAGAACACGGGCGGTCACACCCTTCAGCAATCTTTAAATACGCGTAATTCTTAGGAGTCGTAGTTAGTCTTTCGCCCAATAATTCATGTTTGTAATCGGCTCCCAAGGCTTTTAACAGATTGGGTAGGTCACTGGTACCAAAGTATTCATCTACATCGGGAATCTCCTTTTGTAAATCAGGCTTGTAACGCTCACTCAAACAACCAGTTACAAAGACTTTATCAACGTCACCCTGTTCTTTCTTTTGAACGAATTCTAAAATGGTATTAACGCTTTCCTCTTTGGCATTGTCAATAAAACCACAGGTATTGATGACCACTACATTGCCCTCTTCTTCGTGTACCACCTCTTTGTCGTTAGCTCGTAATTGGCCCATCAAAACCTCAGAGTCATAAACATTCTTGCTACAACCTAGAGTGACAACGTTGATTTTATTCTTCTTAAGTGATTTCGTTCGCATATCATACCAAGTGGCCTGCAAAAATACAATAGCAGGGGCAATTCGTCGATTTTAATGCATAATTACTTGGCATCTTGCGTTAAACCCTTAAAGAAAAATAAGGTCAAAGCTATAAATCAATCCTATGGCCCCTAAGATTATCAACCTTTGCATTATCACTTTGCTGCTGTTTTCATGTAGTATAGATAAAGAACCAGTGCTGACCGAGGATGTTTCAGATACTGTTGACCAAAATTCCATAGCGGAAAACGCACTTTATTTTCCGCCAATCTCTAGTTCTGCCTGGGAAACGGTATCACCAGAAGAGCTAAACTTTCAATCATCTGAAGAGCAAAACCTATATAACTTTTTAGAAGAAAATGATTCGGATGCCTTTATGATTCTAAAGGACGGAAAAATTGTAGTGGAATGGTATTTCAGGGATTTTACCCAAACAGACAATCATACCTGGAACTCTGCAGGAAAGACACTCACCGCTATGACCGTTGGTATCGCCCAGTTCGAAGGTTTTTTGGATATCGAAGAATCTTCTAAAACCTATTTGGGAGAGGGTTGGTCTTCAATGACCCCAGGGCAAGAAGATGCGATTACCGTCAAAAACCATTTGACCATGACCACGGGTCTCGATTATAATAGAAGTGGTTCATTTAGCAATGACGATTTTTTCTGTACGGATAGCCCGTGTTTGACCTTTCGAAATGAACCGGATAGCTTTTGGTTCTATCACAATGCACCATATACCATTTTGGATGAAGTGATTACCCGTTCAACCGAAATGGATTTTACAGCATATTTCTATGAAAAAATTAGGGATAGAATTGGAATGCAAGGGGCTTGGGTAAATGTTGGCTATAACAACCTTTACTTCAGTAATACCCGAAGCATGGCCAGATTTGGTTTGCTTGTTTTAAATCACGGTACTTGGGAGGATACCCCCATACTTTCTGATGAGGTGTATTTTGAGGCGATGACCAATTCCTCACAAAATCTTAACCCTGCCTATGGCTACCTCTGGTGGCTCAATGGCAAAAGCTCATATCGGGTGCCCGGTTCAGAGGAGAGCTTCGAAGGAACAATTATTCCTAATGCACCTGACGATATGATAGCGGCATTGGGCGCCAATGACCAAAAACTATATGTCATTCCAAGTAAGAACATGGTCATTTTAAGGTTTGGTGACGATGCTAGCGGAGGAAACTTTGCTTCCTCTGGCTTTGATAACACCCTTTGGGAAAGAATCAATGCCTATATCAATTAGTCTTGGTACCCCATGGGCAGCTTTCTTGCCCTGGTCAAGGCCTCATATGCGGCTCCCAATTCGTATAACTTTCGCTCTTCAAAGGGTTTCGCGATAAAGGTCAGATTTACCGGCTCACCTGATTCTCGATAGCCCATAGGTATGGTCAGGGCTGGATATTCAGCCACAGCAGCCATACCTGCATCATAATTATTAATTGAAAGAAGGGCATCTAATCCATTTTCATCCATGACAGTGTCAAAATAGCTACGACCAATTGACTTCAATCGTTTCTTGATCTCTGAAAGGCCTTCAACAGAAGTAGTGTCAGCCAATATCCCATCAAACCGAATTTGACCGTATGGAATACGCACTAATGAATCTTGCAGGTTAAATTTCACCACATCTTCAACAGTCCTGATTTGAACTGCCTCTTTATCATTGCTCCAAGTATCGATATACATGGGCAAGTCATTCTTCATGTCAATATTCAAAATGGAAAGAAAACCGTTGAGTTCGCCGGCCTGAGGCTCTACAATGATAATTTTTGCACTTTCAACTTTAAGTTTTTCCAAAACAGCCACATAAAGCGAATCCTTTTCCAAATAGCTGTCCACCATTCCCAATCGTTTTCCATAAATGTTGCGGTCAACTGTTTTATACCAATCTTTCTTCCAATCGACCTTGACGGATTTCCCATCATTTTTATCCTTGCCCAACATTGCATCCAATAAAATTGCATTATCTACGACATTTTTGGTAATGGGCCCGGGAGTATCTAAAGTGCTTGAGATAGGTACAATACCTGAACGGCTTAACAGGCCGATGGTTGGTTTCATGCCCACCACAGAATTTTGCCCTGAAGGTGACAAAATGGATCCCGAGGTTTCAGTACCTATTGCGGCCACAGCGTAATTGGCAGCAGTTGCAGTTCCACTTCCTGCACTTGACCCACCGGTATCAAATTGCCTTCTTCCATACGGATTCATTGTCTGCCCTCCTATGGCACTTTGTCCGTTTGGGCAATTGCAAATAAAATTGGCCCATTCACTCAAATTCACCTTGCCCAATATCAAAGCACCATTTTCTTTCAAGCGTTCGACAACAAAGGCATCATTCGTTTGATTCTCCATTAACGCAATCGCCCCGGCCGTGGTCCTCATATCTTGGGTACCAATATTGTCTTTCAATAAAATGGGCATACCATAAATCGGGTGATGACCATCTGCATTCCTATCAAGATTTCGTGCTTCTTCCAGCACAAAGGGGTTCAATGCAATGACCGTGTTCAAGGTCGTTTCGTTGGGCAGTTCATATTTGTAGATACGGTGTAAATAGAACAACACCAGTTCTTCATAGCTAAACTTACCTGCTTTGATGTGCGATTGAATCGTGGGGATGTCCTTTTCCAAAACCATGGGTTTCATGGCTGAATACCGCCCAAAGGAAAATTGTGAAACCTCGGAAAATAATGGTTGAAAGACCTCATTTTTATTCAACACTTTACTTTGGATGAACTTATACCGCAACTTTTTCTTTTCATGGTCGGCATTTGCTACTACCTCTATGGAATCATTATAGGGAGTCCAAAGTATAGTCTTTGCTTTGTTGATATCCTGGAGCTTATTCTCTTCTTTTTGAGAAAATTGACAAGATTGGCCTAGGCAAAGAATCAATAAAAGAGAAACAGCTTTTTTAGTCATATTGGAATTTTATGCCCATTCAAATGAGTTTTATTCGTTCAAGGCATTGTGTCTTTTACACCTTAAAGAAAGAATCCACAAATTCATATTTATTAAAGACTTGCAGGTCTTCGATACCTTCACCAACTCCGATATATTTAACGGGTATTTGAAATTGGTCAGAAATACCAATAACCACTCCACCCTTAGCTGTGCCATCCAATTTGGTGACTGCCAAACTACTGACCTCTGTCGCCTTAGTAAATTGTTTCGCTTGTTCGAAAGCGTTTTGTCCGGTAGAACCATCCAATACCAGTAGTACATCATGGGGTGCATCGGGCACTACTTTTTGCATAACTCGTTTCACCTTAGAGAGTTCGTTCATCAAGTTCACCTTATTGTGCAAGCGGCCAGCGGTATCTATCAGAACAACATCGGCATTGTCAGCAACGGCAGAATTTAAGGTGTCAAAGGCCACCGAAGCGGGATCACTGCCCATTTTTTGTTTGATAATGGGCACGTCAACACGTTCTGCCCACACCTGCAATTGGTCTATAGCGGCTGCCCGAAAGGTATCGCCTGCACCCAATACCACTTTTAAGCCTTGATTCTTGAATTGATGGGCGAGCTTACCAATGGTGGTAGTTTTACCGACACCGTTTACACCTACGACCATAATGACAAAGGGTTTTTTCTCCTTTGGTATTGAAAATTCAGCTTCTTCTCCAACGTGAGTTTCTGATAAGAGTCCGGCAATTTCTTCCCTAAGAATCTGGTTCAGCTCTTCAGTACCCATATACTTGTCCTTAGCTACACGGGCTTCAATACGATCAATAATCTTTAAGGTGGTATTCACCCCGACATCAGAAGTGACCAAAACTTCCTCAAGATTGTCCAAGACCTCATCATCTACCTTAGATTTGCCGGCTACCGCCTTGGAAAGCTTACCAAAAAAACTGGATTTGCTCTTCTCAAGACCTTTATCCAAAGTTTCTTTTTTGTCCTTGGAGAATATATTTTTAAATAGACTCATAATACCGTAGCTAGGAAGTCAAAGATAGGAAAGTGGTGGGAGTTTTGTTAAAACAAAAAAGCCGCTAAAAAAGCGGCTTCGTAGTGTTTACTTTGTTCGAATTATTTCTTCGACAACCAGTCGTTTACCAATTCAGGTGCCATTACTGACTCTACAAAGGTGTACGCACCAGTTTTTGGAGACTTCACCATTTTAATGGCCTTAGTCAATCTTTTTGAACTACTCTGTAGTGTTGCTACCGTCTTCTTTGCCATGGCTTAACTTACTTTATCTCTTTATGAATGGTCATACGCTTAAGGATAGGATTGAATTTTTTGATTTCCATTCTATCAGGCGTATTCTTTTTGTTCTTTGTAGTAATATATCTTGAAGTTCCTGGCATACCCGATGCTTTGTGCTCGGTGCACTCCAAAATAACTTGAATTCGATTTCCTTTCTTTGCCATCTTACTATCTTTTTACTCGCTCGCGAGATTTTATTTTACGTAACCTTTGGCACGTGATTCTTTAAGGACCGCTGAGATTCCTTTCTTGTTGATAATCTTAATTTCTTTGGAAGAAACGTTCATGTTCAC
>CAYNUM010000185.1:0-5471 GCA_964400025.1 uncultured Croceivirga sp. | reverse complement strand
AGCTCTATTTGGAGTTGGGTTGAGCCTTTCAACCAACACTTTTTTCATCACCACCCTTGCCTGTTTTTGGATGGCGGCCTTTGCTTCGGCGACTAATGATATTGCATCCGATGGCTATTACATGATTGGGCTTTCTGAAAAAAAGCAGTCTTTTTTTGTGGGCATCCGAAGTACCTTCTATCGTTTGGCCATGGTCACCGGCGAAGGATTGATAATAATCTTGGCTGGTTTCTTGGAAAACCGCTATGGCGATAACACCAAAGCTTGGAGCATAACCATGATAGCAACAGCTTTTTTAATGGTACTGCTGACGGTGAGTAACTTTTTCAGCACGCCCAAATACGAAACCTCAGGGTCAATAGCGGTTAACAAACCCGAGAGCTTCTTACAAGTATTCGTTTCCTTTTTTAAAAAACCGAACATTCGCATTGCCTTGGCCTTTATTCTGACATATCGATTAGGAGAGTCTCAATTGGTAAAAATGGCCGCGCCCTTTTTGTTAGACCCCATCGAAAAAGGAGGGTTGGCCTATTCCACAGAAAAATTGGGAACCATTTTTGGCACTGTTGGGGTCATTATGTTATCAATTGGAGGTATTCTTGGTGGTGTTTTGATTTCAAGGGACGGACTAAAAAAATGGATGTTGCCAATGATATTATCCCTAAATGTACCCAACATGCTATATGCTGTTTTGGCTTGGACCCAAACGACAAGTACTTGGGCCGTTACGGCAACTGTGGTATTCGAAAAGTTTGGTTACGGCTTTGGCTTTGCAGCATTTTTAATGTATCTAATTTACATAGCGGAAGGAAAGTCAAAAACTTCCCATTATGCCATTGCCACTGGGTTTATGGCCCTGGGCATGATGCTACCGGGAATGTTCAGCGGATTTATGCAAGAATGGCTGGGTTATAGTGGGTTCTTCGTTTGGGTAGTAATTGCGGCACTTCCAGCCCTATTCTTACTTCCTTTTTTAAAATACCCCGCCAATTATGGTAAAAAAGGAAATTCAGATGTATAAACTTCCCCCTATTGAAACCTTAAGTACGGCACAAAAAGCGGGACAGCTATTCATGCCGGCCGCCTTTATTAATGATACCGAAGAAGAAATTCAAAAACTTGAAAGACTCATAAGGAACCACCATATCGGGAGCCTTTGTTTTTTTCACAGCAGGGCCAGTGCTGCAACCAATTTTGAGGGCAAAAAGAAGATAATTCGCAACGAAAAAAGTATTGAGAGATTAAAGAAACTCATTATTAGGTACCAGATGGCATCTGAGATACCACTTTTGATGGCAATCGATGCGGAATGGGGACTTGCTATGCGTGTGGAGAACTCACCGCAATATCCCTACTTTATTACCTTGGGAGCACTTCAAGATCAAGATGAGCACATTTTTGAAGTAGGTAATAATATTGGCTTGGATTGTAAAGAAGTTGGTATTCATTGGAACCTTGCCCCTGTCATCGATATTAATACTAATCCTAAAAACCCTGTTATCGGGTACAGGGCTTTTGGGGATCAAAAGGAAGAAATAGTAACAAAGGCTACGGCTTTTTTGGATGGTATGAAAAATGCCGGTGTTCTGAACTCATTGAAGCACTTTCCTGGGCATGGCGATACGGATATCGACTCACATTTGGGTCTACCTGTAATTGATAAATCAGAAAAAGAGCTTTTTAAAAATGAGCTTTATCCCTTCCAAGAATTGATCAAGCAAGACGTTGATTCTGTAATGGTAGCTCATTTGTCGATACCGCAGCTAGATGATTCTGAAAACCCTTCAACTACTTCAAAAAAAGTCATTACCGGGTTACTCCGCAAAAAATTACAATATGATGGGGTCATTATTTCTGATGCCTTGAATATGCATGCCGTTTCAAAAAGATATCCCGGACGCGGCACTCTTGAAGCGGCAGCTTTTGAAGCAGGTATAGATGTACTATGCTTCTCTGAAAATCCAATTGAAGGAATTAAAAAAGTGATGCAAACCCAGAAAAAAAAGAGGATTGAAGAAAGTGTAAAACGTATCTGGAAACTAAAACGAAAGGCTTTTGAAACTTATTCTCGAAAAGACAAAAAGAGAAAAAATACCTGTGCAGAATTAAATGGAAAAATTGCCAAGAATTGTATAACCGAGCTTAACCTCAATATAAGTACTTTCAACCGAGCGAAGAAGGATGGATTTCTCAATATTTCCTATGGAAATCCAAAAAAAAACAAGTTCTCCATAGGTTTGGAAAAAGAATTTGGTCAAGTCCACTACATTCTTAACCCCAAATCCAAGGACAACCTGTTCAATTTGGCAAAACATTATAAAAGTATTGTTTTGGCACTATTTCCCCCTTCGAATAAACCCAAAAACCAGTTCGGATTTAAACCTGAAATTTTAGCTATACTTCAAGAACTTTTAACCAAGAATGAGGTTATTCTTTATCTTTTCGGAAGTCCTTACGTTCTTAATATTCTGCCGGATGTAACTCGGCCTGGAATTGTTTTGGTCTATCAAGACTTTCCCGAATTTCAAGAAGTGGCTCTTCAACATTTTCTAGGAAACATATCTGCGAAGGGGCAATTTCCCATTCAACTCAAAAATTATTGAAATGAAATCCAATATCATCACATCTTGGGAAAAAAATGCACAAGAATGGATTAAAGTTGTGCAAAACCAGAGTATTCCATCTCGTAAGTTTACCAACAAGGCTATTTTAGAAACCATTTCAAGTCTTAGTGTTGAAAAGGTGGCAGATTTGGGATGTGGCGAAGGTTGGTTGACACGTGAAATGTCACAACAGGGATTTCGTGCTATTGGATTTGATGCTATTGAAAACCTCCTCAAAGAAGCGCGCAGACAAGGAACGGAAAACTACTACCAACTCAGTTTTGAAGATATCATTTCAAATTCCTCACTTCCGGAAGCCCCATTCAATGCCGCCATCTTTAACTTTTGTTTGTATTTAAAGGACGGGGTATACCCTCTTCTAAAGAACATACTTTCTAAACTTGATCCTGAAGGTTATTTGATAATACAGACCCTGCATCCATTTTTTCTGGTGCAAAACGGCTTTGGTTATAAAAGCCAATGGTTATCAGATGCTTGGAAAGGACTTCCTGGAAATTTTAGAGAAGGACACTCTTGGTACGCCAGAACTTTTGAAGATTGGATTCAATTACTTTCTTCATTGGAAAAGACAAGTTTTGATATCAAAGAAATAAAAAACGACGAAAGCGAACCAATTTCCCTCATCTTTAAAATCAAGAAATCATTATGAAAGTTTATAAAGTTCTGGGAATGATGTCAGGCACTTCATTGGACGGACTGGATTTAGCATATTGCCATTTCTGGAAGGTCAATAATAAATGGGATTTTGAAATTCGGCAATGCACTACAATTCGCTATTCTCCAGACCTGTACAAGTCTTTAAAAAATGCAATACACCTGTCAGATGAAGAACATATGTTGCTACATTATCAATATGGCAAATGGTTAGGGCAACAGGTTTATTGACGCACATGATTTAAATTCGGATTTCATCGCTAGCCACGGTCACACCTCACATCACCGTCCAGAAGATGGTTTCACCTTTCAATTGGGAAACGGGCAAGAACTCGCAAATACTGCAGATCAAAAGGTAATTTGCGATTTTCGGACCCTTGATGTAGAAAAGGGAGGGCAAGGCGCACCATTGGTTCCCATAGGTGACCATTTATTGTTGGACGAATATGAATTTTGTTTGAATTTGGGCGGCATAAGTAATATGTCATTTCACAAAGACGAGCAGCGAATAGCATATGACATTGGTATGGCCAATATGCCCCTAAATTACCTAACAGGTAAGACCGGTCTTAAATACGATGAAGGTGGAAAACTAGCTAGATCAGGTCAACTGTTACCTACCCTTTTAGAACAGCTTAACTCCTTACGATATTATGAATTGCCCTACCCAAAATCGACTGGATATGAGTGGTTTACCGAAGAAATTAAGCCTCTTTTAGACAATACAGAAGCAACTCTTAAAGACTTCTTACACACGCTGATACATCATAATTGCGAACAAATTTCAAAGGCAATCAAGATGGAAAAGCCTTCAAAAAATAGTCGGCTTTTAATTACGGGAGGTGGTGCACTAAACGACTTTTTTGTTAATACCCTTCAAGAAAAATTAAAATCAGATTGTACGGTGATAGTACCTCCTAAAAAATTCATCGAGTATAAAGAAGCCATGGTCTTTGGCTTTATGGGAGTGCTAAAAAGTTTAGGGGAAACCAACATTTATGCATCAGTAACGGGTGCGAAGGAAAATTCCAGTAGTGGAGTCATCTTTGAACCGAATAGTTGAGAAGCACTTAGGGCCTTGCCAATACCTTCTTCCTTTGGCGGGACAGTAGCATAATCGCAACAGAAAGAAATCCGCAGATGGAAAGCCCGATGAACAAGGGCAGGGCAGTATCATCAAGATAAGAACCAATCCAAGAAGCGATGGGTACGGATATCATTGTTGAAATAAAGCCATTGATTGCGGCACCTATACCTGCAATATGGCCGATGGGTTCCATAGCAATTGACCTAAAATTTCCCCACATAAAACCAAGGCAAAAAAACTGAAAGAATAGAAAGGCTACCAAAACCTCAACACTTGGGTTAGCCGAATTTACAAAAATCAGAACATAAGCCAAGGCTATGGCGCTAAAGCCAATAGTAGCAGCGAGTGCTAATTTTCTCATTCCAAAACGCACGACCATAGTACCGTTTGTAAATGTTGAAGTACCTATGGAAATTGCTAATGCGGCAAACAAATAGGGAAAAGCGTCTCGAAGACCATACTGACCTTCAAAAATGTATTGTGCCGAACTTAAATAGACCAAGAATGAACCGGTAACCAGCCCTGAGATAAAAGTAAAGGCGACAGTTTCTGAATACCGAAACATTTCTCTCGTACCTAGAATAAAACTTTTCAACGAGAATTTGATTTTATATTCTGGCCGTAAAGTCTCCGGCTGTCTTTTCCAAAACCAAATCCAAAGAATTCCGGCTAAAAATAAATGCACGTAAAAAATGGTCTGCCAATTAAAATTATCGACGATTACCTTACCTATCGCTGGGGCCACGACTGGAATTAAAATAAAGAATGTGGTTACAAAAGACATTACTCGGGCCATATAATCGCCTTTGTATAAATCACGAATAATAGAAATGGCGATGGTACGGTGTGATGATAGACCGATACCTTGCAAAATTCGACCGACAACCATTATTTCGAGGCTAGGTGCCCATAAGCAAATACCACTTGCAATTGCGAAGACTACAAAGCCTGCATAGACCATGGGCTTCCTACCATATTGGTCAGAAAGCGGGCCAAAGAAAAGTTGACCGACACCTAATCCCAAAAAAATCATGGTAACGGACAATTGATGCTCGGCCGCATCAGTGATATTAATTGTTCTACGTATATCAGAAATTAAAGGCTAC
>CAYNUM010000184.1:0-5475 GCA_964400025.1 uncultured Croceivirga sp. | reverse complement strand
TGGGTTTGGCTTTGGATGCTGTCGGCGAGGAGATGGTTGTAAGAACGTCTGCGAACCCTGGGGTGAAAATCACAAAGATTACCGGTCAGGAGCTTCCCCTTGAAACAGAAAAAAATGTAGCTGGCGTTGCGGCACAAGCCCTTTTGGCAGAATTCAAAGGGGAAACCGGTTTTGAAATCGAAATCCATAAAAAAATAAAACCGGGTAGTGGTATTGGGAGCAGTGCGGCCAGTTCAGCCGGAGTCGTCTGGGCCATCAATCAGTTATTGGGCAGTCCATTTGATAAAATTGATTTGGTCCGTTTTGCCATGCAGGGCGAGAAACTGGCGAGCAATGTGGCACATGCCGATAATGTAGCACCGGCTATATTTGGAGGTTTCACATTGGTTCGAAGTTACCAACCATTGGATATTGTGCCAATCCCCGCTCCTACCGATTTGTATGCCACTGTGATTCATCCACAAATCGAGATAAAAACAGCGGATTCTAGAAAAATATTAAAAACAAATATCACCCTCAATCAAGGCATTCGACAATGGGGAAACCTCGGTGGCTTGATAGCAGGTCTTTTTACCAATGATTACGAACTGATTGGTCGTTCATTGGAAGACCATATTGTAGAGCCCATACGCTCAATATTAATTCCGCAATTTGATAAGATAAAGGCTGAAATAACCAGTGTCGGCGCCTTAGGCTCTGGAATTTCCGGATCAGGGCCTTCAATATTTGCTCTTTCCAAGGGGGAAACAACCGCAATTAAAGTGGCTCAAGTAATGAGGGAAATCTACAGTGAAATAGGAGTTGATTTCGATATTCATATTTCGTCCATTGGTTCCCAAGGTGTTAAAATCATTTGATAGATGCAGTATTTCAGTCTTAACAACAACGAACATAAGGCCTCTTTCAAAGAAGCTGTGATATCAGGAATCGCACCTGACAAAGGCTTATATTTTCCTGAGTCCATACAATCTCTTGACCCTTCTTTTTTTGAGGAAATTGAGACCTTGTCCAATCATGAAATTGCTTTTCAGGCCATCTCTCAATTTGTGGATGACGATATTTCTGAGCAAGAATTGAGAGCAATCATCGCGAATACACTTGATTTCGAATTTCCTTTGATACCACTCGAAGACCATGTGCTAAGCCTTGAATTGTTTCACGGCCCCACCATGGCATTCAAAGATGTCGGCGCCCGATTTATGGCAAATTGCTTAGGCCATTTCTCTCAGGGCAACGACGAATCAGTAACAGTACTGGTTGCTACTTCCGGCGACACTGGCGGCGCCGTAGCGAACGGATTTTTAGGGGTTGAAGGAGTCGATGTGGTTATTCTTTACCCTAGCGGTAAAGTCAGTGAAATTCAAGAACGGCAACTGACAACCTTAGGACAGAACATTACAGCTTTAGAGGTTACAGGCACCTTTGACGATTGCCAAAGAATGGTGAAAAATGCTTTTTTGGATGAGGAGATAACCAACCAAAGAAAACTAACTTCCGCCAACAGTATCAACGTAGCACGGTGGCTACCACAATTGTTTTATTACCTCTTCGCTTTCAAAGAGGCCAAATCACATAAAAAGGATCTAGTTTTTTCCGTTCCGTCAGGGAATTTTGGAAATATATGCTCGGGAATGATGGCACAAAAACTCGGTATGCCCGTAAAGCAGTTTGTGGCCAGTACCAACCTCAACGATGTGGTACCAAACTTTATGAAGAACCGTCAATATGAGCCAAAGCCTTCTATATCAACGATATCCAATGCTATGGATGTTGGAGACCCTAGTAATTTTATTAGGATCCAGAAGATTTTTGGCAACGATTTTATTGAATTGTCAAAACATCTCTCCTCCTATTCTTTCGATGATGTTAAAACCAAATCGACTATGAATTCGGTTTATAACGATACTGGTTATATACTCGACCCACACGGTGCTGTTGGATATTTAGGGTTGAAGGAATACATGAAAGAAGATAATGAAGTATTGGGTATTTTCTTGGAAACGGCCCATCCCATCAAATTTTTACCTGTTGTAAAAGATACTCTTGGTATTGATCTGCCAATTCCGCCACAAATCGAAAAAGTAATGGATAAAGAAAAAAAATCCATACCAATATCGAGTTACTCGAATCTAAAAGACCACCTGATAAAGAAGAAGTAATCTTCAGAAATGCTATGGCAACATTGCGTTTTTGAAAACGTCGGTCACAAAGGCATGGTGCCACACAATAATTCAATATTTTTACCTCCAATTAAAAAGTATTGATGAAAACAACAGCGCTTACCGAAACCCATGTTGCCTTAGGTGCAAAAATGGTTCCTTTTGCTGGGTATAACATGCCCGTTAGTTATGAAGGTGTGAACATTGAACATGAAACCGTACGAAATGCAGTTGGTGTCTTTGATGTTTCGCATATGGGCGAATTCTTGATTGAGGGCCCAAATGCGCTGGAATTGGTTCAGAAAGTGACGACCAACGATGCTTCCAAACTGACCGTTGGAAAGGCGCAATACAGTTGTTTGCCCAACGAAACAGGCGGTATTGTCGATGATTTGATTGTTTATCGAATTAAGGAAGAAACCTATCTGCTTGTCGTAAATGCCTCTAATATTGAAAAAGACTGGGAGCATATTAGCAAGTATAATGCATCCATAGGCGCGGAAATACGCAATATTTCAGAGGATTATTCACTCTTGGCCATTCAAGGACCAAAGGCAGTTGAGGCCATGCAATCCTTATCTTCCCATGACCTATCAGCAATTAAATTTTACAATTTTGTAGTTGGTGACTTTGCGGGAGTAGAACATGTAATCATTTCGGCAACCGGATATACGGGTTCTGGTGGATTTGAAATCTATTGCAAAAATTCTGAAGTGCAACAAGTCTGGGATAGAGTTTTGGAAGCCGGCGCTGAATATGGAATTAAACCCATTGGCCTTGCTGCCAGGGACACCCTTCGGTTAGAAATGGGCTATTGTCTTTATGGAAATGACATAACCGATAGCACTTCCCCTTTTGAAGCGGGATTGGGATGGATCACGAAATTCACAAAAGATTTCGTAAACTCCGAGGCCCTCGAAGATGAAAAAAGACGTACGCCTGAACGTAAATTGGTGGGCTTTGAATTGGATGAGAAAGGAATTCCCAGAAATGGTTATGATATAGTTGATGGACAAGGCAAAAAAATTGGTGAAGTAACTTCAGGAACGATGTCTCCATCAATGGGCAAGGGTATCGGCCTGGGCTATGTGCCAACGGTTTTCGCAGAAGTTGGAAGTAAAATTCATATTCAGATACGTAAAAACCGAGTTCCTGCTACCGTGGTCAAACCCCCATTTTACAAGGCAACCTAAATGCGGTATCAACAGATTCTGAACGATATTGTTACAACCGCTTCCCAAAGCACCGAACGTGGTACGGTAGCTACTTACATTCCAGAATTATCTAAAATAAATGACCAAAAATTTGGTATAGCACTATTCTGACGGCAATAGTTTCGGGGCTGGCGATATAAAAGAGCAATTTTCCATTCAAAGTATTTCCAAGGTACTGACGCTGTCCATGGCCTTTCGACTATTGGGTAACGACTTGTGGAAACGGGTAGATGTCGAACCCTCGGGCGACCCTTTCAATCACCTATCACTGTTGGAACTTGAAAACGGTATACCACGTAACCCATTGATCAATGCTGGTGCTATTGTAATTGCAGATATTCTGGTTTCGGAACTGAAATCACCGAAAGAAGAGCTTTTGAATTACGTCAGAAAGATTTGCGGAGATGCTTCGATTACCTTCGATGAAGCCGTGGCCCAATCTGAGAAACGAACTGGATTTAAAAACTATGCAGCAGCGCACTTGATTAAATCCTACGGGAATTTAAAAAATGATATTGAAGAGGTACTTGACTTTTACTTTCATCAATGTTCGTTGCGCATGAGCTGTGAGCAATTGGTCAAGGTCTTCTATATTTTCGCCAACCGAGGTAATTGCTTGCAAAACAATTCATATCTGAGTTTGGCCCAAGTAAAACGAATCAACGCTATTATGTTGACCTGTGGCTTTTATGATGAAGCGGGTGAATTTGCATTTGAGGTCGGTTTACCCGGAAAGAGTGGAGTTGGCGGAGGTATCGTAGCCTTGTTACCAGAAAAATTTTGTGTGGCCACTTGGTCACCCGGCTTAAATGCCAAAGGAAATTCCAAACTCGGAATGGAAGCATTGGAAAAATTGACCACTGAAACGGGACTATCAATATTTTGAAAAAAAACAAAATACTTATCCTAGGCGCCAGCGGCTTTATAGGTGGCGCCATTTATAAGGAGCTCCGAAACTATTTTGATACTTACGGCACCTATTTTTCGAATAGCTCCTTTAAAGATAACGGTCAGTTCTTTCACTTTGACCTTAACGAGGATGACATCTTTGATGTACTCGAAAAAGTACAACCAGATATTATCATTTCATCGTTGCGAGGTGATTTTGGTGCACAAATACAGGCACATCTGCATCTCATGGAATACCTGGCAAAAAATGAATCCAAGCTGTTTTTTCTCTCTTCGGCCAACGTATTTGATGCCTACAGCAAATACCCTTCTTATGAATTAGATAAAACGCTATCGGAAAGCGTTTACGGTAAGCTAAAAATCCGGATTGAAAACATGATGCTCCGAATGCCCGAAGAAAAGATAGCCATCTTAAGAGTACCGATGGTATTCGGTAATGCGTCCCCAAGATTGAAAGAAATAAAGACCTTGCTTGAAAGCAACGAACCTATAGAGGTATTTCCGAACCTTATTGTCAACGTAACCACTGATGACCGATTGACCCAGCAAATTCATTATCTCATCAACCGTAATAAAAAAGGTATTTTTCACCTGGGCAGCAAAGATTTGGTGCATCACGAAGATTTTATCAGAGAGGTCATTAAAAGGCTGGGCAACTACCATCCGATTCTCAAAAAAGTGTTCACGACCAATGATGACCGATATTTAGCCGCCTTGCCGAAATGGAACAAACTCCCAAAAAACTTACGGTTTTCATATCAAGAAGTTATCGACCATCATCTTAGCGTAGAGTGAATTTTCTAAATTTAAGGTATGGAAAAACTAAACGAACAGCAGATAAATTCGGCACTGACTCAATTGGCTGGCTGGAAACTTGAGAATGGTTTCATTTGTAAAACGTTCAAATTCAACAACTTTAAGGAGGCCTTTTCAGTAATGACCGCAATTGCTTTTGAAGCGGAGGCCCAAAACCACCATCCCAATTGGGAAAACGTATATAATACCCTGACCATTCGACTCAATACCCACGATGTCGATGGTATAACCAACAACGATATAAACCTGGCCAATTCGATTGAAGAAATCGTCAATAGGGACTGAGCGGTTCTTTTAAAACTTTTTGGTTTTGTTAAATTTGAAATCTTAAAAACTAATCGTCCATGGGAAGAGCTTTTGAGTTTAGAAAAGCAAGG
>CAYNUM010000183.1:0-5475 GCA_964400025.1 uncultured Croceivirga sp. | reverse complement strand
ACTTCTTCTTTGACCATTCATTCGTTATGTTGTACTTAATATGTTGGTGTACCATCATTGGTCAAAGAAGAAGTATCTATGACCATCCCTTCGTTATGTTGTACTAAATATGTTGGTGTACCGTCATTGGTCAAATGAAACGAAATAGTATTAGTTCCATCAGGGGAGTTTACCGTAGTTTCCCAATCTTGTTTTGAACAGGAAATGACTACTACAAAGAAAAAGAGGGTGACAAAGGTTCTCAACGTTGCCATGATACGTATATTAAGTTGTTGGAAGCCTAAAAATAAACTATTTGAGGCGCTTAATCAATTTCACGAAAGCGATAGTTCAATTGTATTCCAGCGAAGTAGTTGCGACCGTTTCCGGGATAAAAAAACCGGGGCTCGGCCCCACCAAAGCCCACCGCATTTATTAAGACCGATTGGGCGTAGTTCGTGTCAAAAAGATTGTTTAACCCAAGATTAAGACCAATACCAAAATGGTCGCCAATGTCGGTGCGATAGCGAAGCTGCGCGTTAAACGTATTGAAGGAATCACTGAATAAGGTGTTCGAATCCGTAAGAGGAATTTCATCAACAAACTGATGTGTCAAATTGAATACGAAACCTTTGGTGTTACGAATCGTAAGCCCTGAATTTATGCGATGTCGGGGAACACCAGCCAAATCATTACCTGAAAAGTCGTCGCCTTCGTCTACAAAATCAACAAAAGTGTGGTTGCTATAACTGTAGCTCAATCTGGGTAAAACTGACCAATTTTGTGCTATTCGAAATCTATAATTGGCATCCAATTCAATTCCCTGGTGACGGGTCTCCCCGGCATTTCGTCCTATGAACAAATCTTCATCAATTCGTTCCGCCACTAGTAGATCGGTTATGTTCATTTGGTAGAGTGATAACCCGAAAAGCATTTTGTTCTCAAATAGTGATAAGGTACCGCCCAGTTCATAGTTCCAACCCTTTTCTTGATTCAAATCAGGATTGATTACCCCGTCTGGAGTTAAGGTCTCCTCCAATCCTGGGTTTGAAAATCCGCGGCTCACATTGGCAAATAGTCGTCCATTTGAAATTTGGTATTGTAAACCAAAGCTGGGAAGCAAAATAGGGTCGAAATCACGTTGCGCCGAAGTATTCTCTCCCCCGGTGTTGAATAAATCCCTAAAATCAAATTGGGTCTGGTTGAAATTGAGCCCAAATTGCCCCTCTAATTTTGGGGCAATTGAGAAGGTATATCCACCGAAAAGATTGAGCTGTGAACGAAACTCTTTGTTGTCGCTCAACTGTTGCCCTTGTAAACTTCCGTTACCATCATTGTCACGAAACTGATTGAAAAACGTCTGCCAATTGTATTCATCTCTGTAAAGCTCGGCTCCTAGGGTGAAATTGCCATTCCATAAATTTCCTTCTGTCAGTGACCGTAGGCCAAAACCGTGGGTAAACTCATCTAAAATATTAAAGGGCCTGGGCTCATAATGGTCTAAATAGGTATAGAAAATACTATTAGTGGTTCGCAGGTTTGAATTGAACCGATAGCTATATGAAAGCCCAACAAGGGTATACCTATTATCTTCAAACCCCCTTGCTGCCAACCAATTGGTAGCTGCCCTTCTGGGGTCTTCGTCAAAATCAGTGGCATTTATCGTACTTGGTATACCAGCATCATAATCGATGTGGTTGATTAGAAAATCAAGCTTGTTCTTGTCATTCAAACGCACCGAAGAGGTCAATAGTAACCCATCACGATTAAAACTATTGTTTTGGCGGAACCCGTCAGTTTCTAGGTGATTGTAACTGAAATTGATATTGAAGTTCTTCTCTGAATGACGAAAGGCAAAGTTGTTTTTCACCATGTTATACGAACCAATGGTAAAAGTGTTGTTCGCGAATGTTTTTCCTATCTTGGGCGGTTTTGTATTAAGTATAATGGCCCCTCCCAAATTAGCGCCCAACGATGTGCCTTTAGGCCCTTTCACAACTTCTATACGACCCATATTTTCAAAATCGTAGGCTTCAATGGCCGAGACCCCTGTTCCATTTGTCACTGGAATGCCATTGAAATACATTCGAAGCTTGTCGGTTCCGAAAGGAGTTCTTGCCCCGACCCCTCGTATCGTAATTCGATTGGTGTTGAGTGCGCCCGAAAGCACATAAAGACCTGAAATTTGATTAAGGCCATTTGCAAAATCAATGGGACTGAACTGTTCCAATTCAGAAATTCCGACACTTGACGATTCAGTAATACCGAGGGCCTTTTTTGAAATGAATTCTTCAATCAGGGTTACCTCATCAAGTGTGTTTACAGAGTCGGTGGGTTGATTTTGGGACCAACCATAGAAACAAACCAATAACGCAATAACGACTTTAGGGCCTTTCATAGCAGGGCCAAAAGTAATGATTAAAAGCGATAGCCTAGAGTTACTCCGCCACGACCTACAAGCTCAGGAGAGAAATCGGTATTCAATAAATTTCTACCAATACCCAAATATAAATCGACTACAAATCCACGTGGGGTTACAAACTTGCCTCCAACCGATATTCCCAAAGCAAAATCAGTATAGCTGCCATTAGATGAAGAAATCACCTCTCCTGATTCACCGAATGTTATGAATTCACTCAAATCATCCCCTGAATTCAGCATGCCAAAGCCCTCCACAAAAAACCCTTTTGCATACTTCTTTGAAAAATATTGACGATAATAGGGGGTGATGGAGAAGGTTCGGTATTCGTCTAAAATTTCGTCATCTGAGAGACTTATCAAAAGACTGACCCCAAAAGAAGATTCTTCATTGATTAAATGCTCATAGGCCCCATCCAAATAAGAAAATAATATGAGGTTCGTGGCATTGAGCTTCAACTCGCTTTTATCAATTTGATTGTTAGTGTTGTCTTGGCCAAGTGCAACCAATGTGCATAAAAACAGTAGGAGCAGGGGTGCGATTTTTTTCATTTTGGCTTGTCTAAAAAGGTATGTTATTTAATTGAAGAGGAGTGATTACTATATTAGTTGCGTAGTGATAGAAAAATGAAGAAGGCTCCGATAAATCCCAAAACAATTCCCAACAAAAAAAGGACCGCATAATAAAATGGGGCACCCCCTAAAAAATAAACTATCAGGGCACCTGTGGTCATTGAGATGCCGCTGAGTGCAAAAGCTCTGCCAATTCGGTAATTTTTGTTTCCCATACATTAACTATTTGTTCTAAAAGCGATATCCTAGGGCTATTCCACCCCTGGCCTCAATTTCACTGATAAAAAGGTTTTCAGGAACTTCCAAGAAATTTCTGCCGATACCCAAGAAGACTTCAGCAACGAAACCTCGTTGGGTAACAAACTTTCCGCCCACCGAAACGCCGAGTGCTAGGGTGTTGAAATCGATATTTTCGTAAACGTCCATAAATTGACCGGTAACGGGATCTTCAATGAAATCTACATAATTATATTCTCGATTATTGGCATACAGCATAAACCCCTCTACAAAGAACCCTTTCGCATATTTTTTGGAAAAGTATTGTCGGTAGAAAGGCGTGACCGAAAAGCGGCGTATTCGACTTACATTTTCTGATTGATCCCCGTCTAAAGTAAATTGGAGATTAATACCCAAGCCAGATTCTTCATTCAGTAAATTTTCATAAGTAAGGTCGATGTATTTGAATGCAATCAATCCAATGGCGTCGATTCTGATTTCGTTATTTTTTTCTTCTGGCGTTGTAGGTTGGTTGTCGGATTGTGCTACAACAATTATACTCGGCATCACCAAGAGTATAAGTAGGATAATTTTTTTCATGGGCAGTGTTAAAAAGAATTCACGGAAAAGATAAATAAAATGTAGAGGTCATACCCAAAGACATCATGGGATTTTATATTTTCATTTGAAAGAAAAGGAAATATGAAGATTGTATCATATAATGTAAATGGTATTCGGGCTGCAATGAAAAAAGGCTTTGTAGAGTGGTTACAAAGTGTCGATGCTGATGTCGTCTGCATTCAAGAAACCAAAGCCATGAAAGAACAGGTTGAGGTGTCTGCTCTGGAAGCAATCGGATACCCCCATCACTATTGGTTCAGTGCACAAAAAAAGGGATACAGTGGAGTAGCGGTGCTCTGTAAAAATCGGCCTGACCATGTTGAGATAGGCACTGGTATTGATTATATGGATCATGAAGGTCGTAATCTTCGGGTTGATTTCGGTGATGTTTCCGTAATGAGTATGTACTTGCCTTCTGGCACGAATATGGACCGCCTTGAGTTTAAGTTGACCTATATGGCCGATTTTCAGAAATATGCCGATACCCTCAGAAAAGAACGACCAAATCTCATTGTCTGTGGAGATTATAACATTTGCCATGAGCCCATTGATATTCATGATCCCGTTCGCAACAAGAACGTCTCTGGATTTTTGCCCGTCGAGCGGGAATGGATTGGTAATTTTATGAAAAGCGGATTTATCGATAGCTTTCGCCATTTTAATAAGGAACCGCATAATTACACATGGTGGAGTTATCGCGCAAATGCCCGTGCAAACAATAAGGGCTGGCGATTGGATTACGGAATGGTGAATGAAACCCTTAAAGATCGTTTGAAGCGTTCAGTAATCTTGAATGAGGCCAAGCATAGTGACCATTGTCCAATACTTCTTGAAATCGAAAAATAATATTGCTTTGAAGGGAAGCCTAGGTTCTTTAGTTAACTTTGGGGCTTTCAAAATTCAACCTAGATGAAATACACCCGATTGCCCAACACCAATATACGCATCAGTAAGATTTGTTTGGGAACCATGACCTGGGGCCGCCAAAACTCAGAAGAAGAGGGCCATGAACAAATGGATTACGCTTTCGATCAAGGAATCAATTTTTTCGATACGGCAGAGCTATATCCTGTTCCTCCAAAAAAAGAGTTATATGCCATTACGGAGGAAATTATTGGGACTTGGTTCAAAAAAACAGGAAATCGGGATAAGGTCATTTTGGCCTCTAAGATTGCTGGGCCTGCTCCTTTTACAAAGCATATTCGAACCACAGGCTTCAGTCGAGATTCAATTATAACAGCTGTTAATGGAAGTTTGGAGCGATTGCAGACCGATTATATCGATTTATACCAATTGCATTGGCCAGAACGCCGCACCAATTTTTTTGGCCAACGCGGGTATGATGCCGAAAATCATGATTTTTGGGAAGACAATATTCATCAGGTGCTCGAAACCCTTCGCGATTTGATAAAAGAGGGCAAAATTCGAAATGTGGGAATATCCAATGAATCTCCGTGGGGTGCCATGCGTTATATCGAAGAAAGTAAAGTTCATGAAGATCTGCCACGGATGCTAACAATTCAAAATCCGTATAGCTTGTTGAACCGTTTGTTTGAAGTGGGTATGTCAGAAGTGACCATGAGAGAAAAGCTGGGGCTTTTGGCCTATTCTCCTTTGGGCTTTGGAGTCTTGAGTGGTAAGTATTTAGGAGAAGTGCCCCCAAGAAAA
>CAYNUM010000182.1:0-5482 GCA_964400025.1 uncultured Croceivirga sp. | reverse complement strand
GCCATATTGGGGCAACAAAAAGGATTTGATGTTTTTGTTTCTGACAAAGGCCAAATTCAAGAAAAGTATAAAGACGTTCTTAAACATTTTGAGATTGAATGGGAAGAAAGTCAGCATACAGAAACTAAAATTCTGAGTGCTGATGTGGTGATGAAAAGTCCTGGTATTCCAAATAAGGTACCATTGGTCAAACAGTTGGTCGCTCGGGGTATTCCGGTTATTTCAGAGATTGAGTTTGCTTCAAATTATACCGATGCCACCACTATCGGAGTAACAGGTACCAACGGTAAGACCACAACGACAAGTTTGACCTATCACCTGCTAAAAGAGGCTGGGTTGAATGTAGGTTGCGCTGGTAATATCGGAGACAGTTTTGCCAAAATGGTTGCTGAAAAATCCTTAGAAAACTTCGTGTTGGAGATAAGCAGTTTTCAGTTGGACGATATCGTTGATTTTAAACCTAAAGTGGCAATAATCACCAATATTACCCCAGACCATTTGGACCGATACGACTATCAATTTGAAAAGTATATTGCTTCAAAGTTTCGCATTACCATGAACCAAGATAGTACCGATTACCTAGTTTATGATGCTGATGATGAAGTATTGGTGAATTGGCTGAAGGAACATCCTATTCAATCCACATTAGTGCCCTTCTCCCTTGAACGAGAACAAGAGTTTGGGGCATGGTTGGATGAGAACAACATAAAAATTAGAGTAGAACATAAAACCTTGGAAATGAGCACAGACTTTTTAACCCTCGATGGTCAGCACAATATTAAAAATGCTATGGCGGCAGGCTTGGCCTCCATGCTTGTAGGTGTTCGAAAAGAGGCGATCAAACAGAGCATTCAAACTTTCCAAGGGGTTCCGCATCGATTGGAAAAGGTGTTGAAAATCAATCATGTAGAATATATAAACGATTCAAAGGCAACCAACGTAAACGCTACGTATTATGCTTTGGACGGTATCAAGAAATCAATTGTTTGGATTGTGGGTGGTGTAGATAAGGGAAATGACTACTCAGAGCTCATGCCCATGGTGAGGGAAAAGGTAAAAGGAATTATCTGCTTGGGTATGGACAATACCAAGCTCTACGAAACCTTTGGTAATGTAGTTGAGCCAATGGTAGAAACAACCTCAATGGACGAAGCTGTAAAAATAGCCTACAAAATGGCCACCCGTGGAGATGCTGTATTGCTTTCTCCGGCTTGTGCAAGTTTTGATTTATTTGAAAACTATGAGGATAGGGGTAATCAATTTAAGGCTGCCATAAGAAAATTATAATGTAGATGAAAGCGCTGTTTCAAAACTTAAAAGGAGATAAAGCCATTTGGGGCATCGTTGCCCTTTTGGCCCTGTTTTCTTTTTTGCCGGTATATAGCGCAAGTACCAACTTGGTATATGTAAAAGATTCAGGAACAACTATAAGTCACTTGGTAAAGCATGGGGTGCTCTTGTTTCTTGGATTTATGATCATCTACGCAGTACATCGTATACCGACCCATTATTTCAAAGGGCTTTCGTTGATGGCAATGCCCATCATCATTCCACTTTTGGCCTATACTTTAACTGTAGAGACCCAAATTGGTGAGGCAACGGCCAATCGATGGATTCGTATTCCGGTAATCGGTGTGAACTTTCAAACATCAACGCTTGCGTCTGTGGTTTTGATGATTTGGGTAGCACGATACCTATCGAAAATTAAGGATAAGACCATTAGTTTCAAGGATAGCATTTTGCCGTTGTGGCTTCCAGCTGCTTTGGTGATTATTTTGATTCTACCTGAGAATTTTTCAACGGCCGCAATTCTGGGTTTCTTGGTCTTGGTGCTCTGCTTCCTTGGTGGATATCCTTTAAAATATTTGTTCTCAATAGTAGGCGTTGGTCTTCTAATGGCGGCCATGTTCATAACGATTTTATTTGCGGCGCCAGATAAAATACCCTCTCAACGCGCTTTAACTTGGAAGAATAGGATTGAAACATTTATTTATCCAGAAAATGCTTCAGCAGATGCCTCACGACAAGTGGAGTATGCTAAAATGGCTGTTGCCGAAGGAGGTCTGGTAGGAAAAGGTGCAGGAAAAAGTGTAATGAAGAATTTATTGTCACAGAGCACCTCTGATTTCATTTTTGCTATAATAATTGAAGAATACGGACTTGTAGGAGGCTTAGGACTATTGTTCTTCTACCTATTACTGCTGTTTAGAATTGTTGTAGTCGCCAATTCGGCCAAATCAATTTTCGCCAAGCTTTTGGTCATTGGTGTGGGCTTGCCCATAGTGTTTCAGGCATTTATCAATATGGCCGTAGTAGTTGAACTCTTTCCTACTACCGGTCAACCGTTGCCTTTGATAAGTATGGGGGGCACATCAATTTGGATGACCTGTTTGGCCATTGGAATAGTATTGAGCGCAAGTGATAAAAAACAAGTGGAGACGGATTCCGCTAGGATTGACGATAACAACCCTTTGGAAGTACTAAGTGGGCAACTATAAGATGATACTTTCAGGTGGGGGAACCGGTGGGCATATTTATCCTGCCATTGCCATAGCCAACGAAATGAAGAAACGGTACCCTGAAACCGAATTTTTGTTCGTCGGTGCGAAGGACAAAATGGAAATGGAGAAAGTGCCACAGGCAGGGTACAAAATAAAAGGCCTCTGGATAAGTGGATTACAACGGGAACTGACCTTTAAAAATTTGATGTTTCCGATAAAACTGATATATAGTTTGGTACGTGCAAGAAAAATAGTGAACCAATTTCGACCTGATATTGCCATTGGTACTGGCGGGTTTGCAAGCGGCCCATTATTGAAGGTGGCGGCACAAAAAGGAGTGCCCTATGTACTTCAGGAGCAAAATTCTTATGCGGGTATCACCAATAAATTATTGGCCAAAAAGGCTGATAAAATATGTGTCGCCTACGATGGTATGGAGCACTATTTTCCTCAAGACAAAATCATAAAGACGGGTAATCCCGTTAGGGCTGATTTAATTGACCAAAACCTAACTAAGGCCAATGGAACGGAAGCGTTCGGATTAACAGCGGAGAAGCCAGTCGTGCTCATCCTTGGGGGCAGCTTAGGCGCCCGAAGAATTAATCAATTGATAGCTTCAGAATTGCGTTTTTTCGAGCAAATGCAATTGCAATTGCTTTGGCAATGTGGAAAACTGTATCACCAAGATTATGAGAAATACAATTCTGTAGAAGTGAAAGTGGTGCCCTTTATCAACGAAATGGATAAAGCCTTTGCAGCGGCAGATATTATTATCTCCAGGGCAGGGGCGAGCTCTGTTTCAGAACTGTGCATCGTAAGCAAACCAGTATTGTTCATTCCATCCCCTAACGTGGCAGAAGATCACCAAACCAAGAATGCAATGGCATTGGTTAATCAAGAGGCGGCGTTAATGTTAAAAGAATCGGATTTGGAGGCAAAGTTTGAACAGGTCTTTAAGGCATTAGTGGGTTCAAAAACACAAATGCAGGCGCTTTCAAATAATATTCAAAAGCTGGCGATGCCAAAGGCAACCGAACATATTGTTGATGAAATAGAAAAATTGTTGAATTGAATTTAAAGGAAATACATAGTGTATATTTTATTGGCATTGGTGGCATAGGTATGTCTGCCTTGGCAAAGTATTTCCATCATATTGGTAAAAATGTTGCTGGATATGACAAAACGGCGACTCCCTTGACCCAAGAATTGGAGTCATTGGGCATGGATATTCATTATCAAGAAGCCCTAAGTGATGTGCCGGTCGAACATAAAGAATTAGCGTCCACTTTAGTGGTTTACACACCGGCGGTTCCGAATACTCATTCAGAGCTCCAATATTTTTTGAACCAGGGTTTTACCGTAAAAAAACGTTCGGAAGTGCTTGGTTTGATTACCAAAGATACCTTCGCTTTTGCGGTGGCAGGTACGCATGGAAAAACAACAACCTCATGTATTCTAGCACATCTATTGAAAGAAGTTGGCGCGTCATTCACTGGCTTTCTTGGGGGAATTTCCGAAGACTTTAATAGCAATTTTGTTTTCGAGGGCAATCAGTATTCGGTGGTTGAGGCCGATGAATTTGACCGTTCCTTTTTACGCTTGTTTCCAAACATTGCATGCGTTACTTCTATGGACGCCGACCATTTGGATATCTATGGTACCGCAGACGACCTTGAGGTTGCCTTTAGTGACTTTGCAGCAAAACTCAGCGGCGATGGAACGCTTTTGGTGCGAAAGGGGTTGCCCCTAGAGGGTTTGACGTATGGTATCGAAGACGGCGCAGATTATTGTGTTCGAAATATTGCCATAGAAAAAGGTACTTATGTTTTCGACATTGAGGGCCCGTTTGGATTTTTGGAGGGCGTAGCCTTCAATAAACCAGGCCGACATAATATATTAAATGCTTTGGCTGCCTTTTCAATGGCCACCGAAGCCGGTTTGAATCCTCAAATGCTGGCCGCCGCACTACAATCATTTAAAGGTGTTCAGCGAAGATTCTCTTATCAATTGAAGAATTCCACTTTCGTCTTCATTGATGATTATGCCCATCACCCTACTGAAATAAACGCTGTTTATGAAGCGGTTTCAGAAATGCATCCTGAAATGTTCAAAATGGTTGTGTTTCAACCTCATCTTTTTAGTCGAACAAAAGACTTTGCCAATGAATTTGCCAAGTCACTGGCGCAATTTGATTCCGTGGTTTTGTTGGATATCTATCCCGCAAGAGAAGAGTCCATACCAGGAGTTACCTCTGATTGGCTTTTAGACATGATAAATCACCCCAAAAAGAAGCGAATAAAAAAATCAGAATTGATAGATGAGATCAATAGCAACCGACCTGATCTCTTGCTTACGTTGGGCGCTGGAGACATCGTTTTAGAAGTACCAAAAATTAAAAAAGCATTGGCCTATGCGAGTTAATTGGAATCATATAAAAGTTACGGTTTTGGTCCTTGCCATAGCAGGGCTTTACGGTTTTGCCGACTACCGGTGGAAAAATAGAAAAGTCGATGATATTGTCGTTAAGTTTCTGGGAGACAATAATTTGTATTTGACCGAAGACGCAGTTAATAAATTGTTAATACAAAATTATGGCAGCGTAAAAAACAGGGAAAAAGAACAAGTAGTTTTGAATACCATAGAAGAGATTATTGAGTCAAACCCTATGGTGAAAAACGCCCAAGTCTATTTCTCCGTTGATGGGGAGCTTATCTCGGAAATCGTTCAGCGAAAGCCTATTGGAAGAGTAGAAGGGGTCAACAGATTCTATCTGGATGACAATGGAAAGCGCATGCCTTTGTCAAAATATCATTCGGCACGTGTTCCCATTATTACCGGAAAAATCACGGGTAAGAGCCTAGAGGATGCCTATGTGATTTTGGACTATATCTATAAGGATGAGTTTTTGAGAAAAAATGTGATAGGCATTCACATCAAGGATGAAGGTGACTATCAGTTAAAATTAAGGGTCGAGGAGTTTG
>CAYNUM010000181.1:0-5497 GCA_964400025.1 uncultured Croceivirga sp. | reverse complement strand
TAAAAGCAGTAGAAGACCCATCACTTTTTTCATCTTAATAAATAGTAGATTTTTTATTCAACTTTTCAATTTTAGCAATGTCGACCTTCATCAATTTCCAATCACCTACAACTTCGACATCCCCATTCAATCTTAAAGGTTGCCCTATATAGGGTATTATGTCTTTGTGAATCGGATTTCCTTTCAAATCAGTTAATAAAAAATACGTTTCCCTATTATTTTCACCCTTTGAAACCAAAACAGGCGGAATTCCTCCTGCAATGCATAGTGCTGCACAACTGCGATGTATTTTACCATAACCCGGCTTCATCACCCCAAAATAGCATTTGGGGTCAATGATTTCACCTTCAATCGTCTTGTTTCCCAATACTTTAGAATTGCCAACTTTTCCGTCACCTGAGATTGCTATTTTTTGACTGTCATCAATTTCCAAAAGGGTTTTGCCATTGTAATAGATTAATTGTCCTTCAATGGTCAATTCCTTTCCTGATAAATCTTTAACATCTTTACCGACCTCTTCCAAGAAAGGATGGGCTCCCGACTTTCCAAAACCCAAAAGCACAATTTCCTTAAATTCATCTTGAGCTAGATGAACTCGTAACATGGGATAGGGTGACTCATGGTAAACACCCGTTACTGTTGTAGGATTTCCAAAATCAAAGGAACTGTTGACTGCCGGCCGCTGAAAAAAAGCGAATAGCGATGCTACAATGAGTAGAACCAAAACACCGAAAAGCACAAATTGCTTCAATACCTTTTTGGTCCGCAGCCCGACCTCATCTACGTACCCAATGTAAAATTCATCGTTCTTTTTCATCATTAACAAGGGATTGGGGTTACCGCTGTGCCCTCTTCAAAAGCACTAGGATTGATATACACCATTTTGTTTTCAATCTTTAATTCGTACGTCTTTACTTTTTCGGTAAATGGAGGAGGCGATTGTCCGTTATTAGGTAGGTATTGATATCCATGCCATGGGCAGGTAATGCATCCATCCACAATCTTTCCCTCTCCCAAAGGGCCACCTTGATGTTTACAGACATTATGTACGGCAGATAGTTTTCCCCCATGTTTGAAAATAGCAACACGCTCGCCTTCCACTGTAAAAATCTTTGCTCGACTTTCTTCAATTTCGTCAGGGGAACACACCTGCAACCAATTTTCTGCATCCTTTTTAGCTACAAAACCATCAATCTTTGCTTCTTTAAAAGCGGTCTTAAGGTGTAGGTAAGCGATTATGACAAAACCTATCGAAAGTAAGCCAATGGTAAAAGGCGATGTCTCCTGTTGAAATGCACCCAAAAACACGTGCATAATTGCCAAAGCATAGGCCAAATAGACCATCATATGCAATCGTTTCCAAGTTTTTGAAGATAAATTGTGCAAGAAAAAATCATGACTTGTTGAAGCCATAAAGAATAAAATCAATAAGGCAACGAAACCCAAGGTTTGGAAAGGAAAATTGGTCAAGGATCCATAATCCATATTTGAAACAAAAATGGATTTAATTGGATTAATGTTGCCCAAGGTATGAAACTGGATTATCGAGAATACCCCATGAATAAATGCGGCCAAAAACATACTTACACCGAGATGTCTACGGTTATAGAGTAAGGGTAAAAATTTGGTGTTTATTCGTGACAAGGGACCGACAACCAAGATGATGTGCAACATTAAAATGGCCAAAGAACCAAAAGCCCTAATAATGACCGTTTCTGCTGTACTGTTTGGATTGGTGACAAAACTCAGTACAACAAAAAACACCAAGTAAAAAATCATAGCAAGGGCTATCCATTTATCATAATTCTTTTTATGCTTGTTCCAAAGTACAAGTTTGTAATTAAGCCCCATTAAAATTCAATCTTTAAAAGTTCTTCATTTTTAATTTTATCCAAAACCAAAATACCCATGATATTATCGGATGCTTGAAACGTATATTCTCCTATACCCGCCAATTGCCCCAACACCTTTCCTGCTTTACCTTCATGGGTCAATTCATAGACTACTGCCGAAGGGCTTGCAAAAGATGTATGCAACTCAATCTGAACTTTGCCTTCCTTCATTTGAGCAGAAATCTGCTCCTTTTGGGAATTATTTTGAGCTGATGAAAAATCCAGGTTTTTTACTGCAAAAAACAAGAGAACTGGTATGACGATTACCAATATCAACCAAATGACTCTGTGAGCTTTTCTTTGACTGGCTATCATCCTTTTGATTTTAAGAGTTTGCGTAGTAAAAATGGCCAGGTTGCTATTACACCGGGGAAAAGTAATACTCGAACCACTTGCTTGGTTTCCTTCATCAATGGATCCAACCTAGTTGCCCCAACGAATACGAAATAGAGTGCAAATAAAACACCAACTAAAAAATAAGCTCCCAAAAGGGTCAGGAAAATTGAAATCACGGTTTCCATTTATATCAAATTCACATCGGTCATTACCTCTAAAACAGCTGGTCCTTCTTGGGAAAAAAGAGCTGTCATGGCTTCTTTTAAATCAGACTGCTTTTCCACTCGTTGCCCCCAGGCGCCACATGACTGGGCAAACTCAGCAAAATTTGGATTGGAGAGCGAGGTCTTCCAAACATCAAATTCCCCCGCCCGTTGTTCTTTTGAAATTTTGCCCAACTCGTGATTGTTCAATACAATCAATTTTACAGGCATATTATACTTAACCAAAGTGGTGATTTCTGCCAAATATTGGCACAATCCGCCATCACCGGCTACCGCCACTACAGGCCTTGAATCCTTTACAGCCGTCCAAGCACCTATCGACGCAGGTAGCGCAAAACCAATGGAGCCCAGATAACCGGACATTATAAAGTCGTGTTCCTTGGATTCAAAATAGCGCCCAAAGGAATAGGCGTTGTTACCAACATCTACACACATCACAGCATTTTTAGGAGTAAGTCGGTTCATGGCGTCAAAAACAGCAATGGAACTAATTCCATGATTGGAAGTCTCTTTTAATCGCTTTGCCTTTTCCGCATTCCAAATTTTCCAACGTTCCGCCACTTCTGCGGTTTGGTCTATGGTATTGATTTGTCCTTTCAATTCTGTTTCAAAAATTTCCAGTGTTCTTGAAATTTCACCCCAAACGGCCACATCCACTTTATGGAATTTGCTCAACGCCAAAGGGTCAAAATCAACTTGAATGGTCGGTTTTTTTGGTGTGATTCCTGTGTGGTTCGAGAAGGATGCTCCAAAAACCAGTAACAAATCAGATTCATTCATAAACCAGGAAGCAATGGGGGTTCCACTGCGTCCCAAAACACCACCGCCCAATGGATGGTCATCAGAAATCAGTCCTTTCCCCTTGAACGTTGTCACCACGGGTGCTTTCAACTGCTCAGCAAACGCCACTACTTCTTTTTTCTGAAAGCGAGACCCATGCCCCATGATAACAACGGGGCGCTTCGACTTTTTAATCAAATCAACAGCATCTGAAACAGCTTGTTTTGGAGGAGCTATTTCCATCGAGGTAATCCGTTGATTTGGACTACCCGCTTTTGCCCTTTCTAAAGCTTTTTGTTCTTGTATTTCATCAGGAAAAGTAAGATGGGAAACATCCCTTTTTAGAATGGCGTGTTTTACTGCCAAGGACATCAATTCTGCATGTTTGCTATCACCTTGTACCCTTTGATTGAACTCCGCAACTGTATTGAACCCTTGCACCAAATCCACTTCCTGAAAATTTCCGGTACCCACTACTTGTGTAGCCACTTGGCCTGTCAAGGCCAACAGAGGCGCTCGGTCGACTTTGGCATCCCACATGCCGGTATACATGTTCGTTGCTCCTGGTCCGGCGATTGAAAAACACCCAGCAGGTCTTCCCGTTAGTTTTCCATAAGCAGAAGCCGCAAAAGCACCGGCCCCTTCATGACGGATACCATAGAAATTCAAGTTTCCTTTTTCTTCTTGTCTTCGCATGGCATCGGCAAAACCAAGGTTTGAGTGTCCCACCATACCAAAAACAGTATCCACGCCCCAATTGATCATAGTTTCTACCATGACATCAGAAACAGTGGTTTCATGACCTTCTTCTGCTTCCATCCCCACATAAATGGCGCCATCTTCTTCTTTTACATCAAAGGTCTCTATACCGTCATCGTAACCCCCTGGGGATTTCCCAGTACAAGGGTGAAAATCCCAACCATGCCATGGGCAACGCAACATTCCATTTTCAATCGAGCCCTCTCCTAGGGGTCCGCCTTGATGCGGACATTTGTTATCCAATGCAGAAAACTTACCTTCAAAATGGGTAAGGCAAATCCCTTTATGAGCCGCAGTAACAGTTTTTACGCGTCCTTCAGGTAATTCATTTTTATTTTCAAGTACTTTATGCCAAATGAGTTTTTTAGTTGATTTCATAGTGTTCTAATTTTTTATCCCAGCAAATGGAATACCAGTCAAACGATGCATTTCATAATCAAAAGTCGATAGGTCATTCTGATTGAACTCAGAAATATCATCGTAGCCACATGACCTGGCCACTACCTTTATTAAATCAGTGGTTGCTGTAAAGAAATTGTGTAATTGTTTGGCCGAGGCATCTATAATCAATCGGCTTCGTAAATGCTCTTTTTGAGTTGCAATACCTACCGGACAATTATTGCTTCCGCATGCTCTCATGCCCAAACATCCAATTGCCTGAATGGCAGCATTCGAAACGGCAATGGCATCAGCTCCCATCATCATTGCTTTGGCAAAGTCCTCGGCAATTCGAAGTCCTCCGGTTATAATAAGGGTTACATCTTTGGCACCTACTTCATCCAAATATTTTCGTGCCCTTGCGAGCGCAGGTATGGTAGGTACATTGATATTATCGCGAAGTACCGTTGGCGCAGAACCCGTTCCACCGCCTCTGCCGTCCAAGATGATATAGTCCACACCCACATCCAAAGCAAATCTGATATCGGCTTCGATATGACTGGCCGCAATTTTGAACCCGATAGGGATACCTCCCGTTCGCTCTCTTACTTCATCAGCAAACTTTTTAAAATCATCTACTCCATGAAAATTTGGAAATGTCGCCGGACTTATTGCAGTCTCTCCTTCATTCAGACCACGTACCTCAGCAATTTCCTTACTTACCTTGCTTCCCGGCAAATGTCCTCCAGTTCCTGTTTTTGCTCCTTGGCCCCCTTTGAAATGAAAAGCTTGGACCTTATCTAACTTATCCCAAGAAAAACCAAACTGCGCGGAAGCCAGTTCATAAAAATATCTTGAATTGTTCAGCTGCTCTTCCGGAAGCATTCCTCCCTCTCCTGAGCAAATTCCAGTTCCAGCCAATTCCGCTCCTTTTGACAGTGCAATTTTCGCTTCCCTAGAAAGTGCGCCAAAACTCATATCACTTACGAACAGGGGAATATCCAATTCCAAAGGTTGTTTCGCTTTTCGTCCGATAACAACTTTGGTGGCCACATCATCTTCATCAAGTAATGGTCTTTTTGCCAAGTGGGCAGGTAAAAAGTGAATATTGCTCCATTTGGGCAGGGT
>CAYNUM010000180.1:0-5508 GCA_964400025.1 uncultured Croceivirga sp. | reverse complement strand
ACACGGCATGCAGTATAAAATAGATGAGGTTTTTGCTGAAATTCAACGTAGTAATATGAGCAAGCTTGGTGCAGATGGCAAGCCCATTTATCGTGAAGATGGTAAAGTATTAAAAGGGCCAAATTACTTTAAACCGGGTATTGCAGCTATATTGGATAAATAAAAAAGGGGCAAACGCCCCTTTATATTTAAATGACTTTATACCGCCAACCGAACTTATCTTCAGCGCGGTTGTATTGAATGTCCGTAATGGTCTTTTTCAGTAGTTGCGCATAACTGTTTTCCAATTCAGGAAGGTCATAGTCTTGGTCTTGATATCCAAATCCTGATATCGGTGAAACCACCGCCGCTGTACCTGCCCCAAACATTTCTTTCAGCGAACCATTTTTCGCCGCTTCAACGACTTCTGAAACCTTGATTTTTCGAACCTCGGTTTTAATCCCCATATCGGCAGCGAGTTCCAAAATACTTTTTCGCGTGATGCCGTCTAGAATACGGTCGTTGGTCGGTGCGGTCATTAAAGTATCACCTATGCGAACAAAAATATTCATGGCACCGGCCTCTTCGATGAACTCGTGGGTATTATCATCGGTCCATACGACCTGTTGATATCCACGTTCGGCAGCCAATTTCGTCGGATAAAACTGTGCGGCATAATTACCCCCTGCTTTGGCATAACCTACACCGCCATTCGCAGCGCGGGCGTAGGTTTCTTCTATCAACACCTTTACCTTTCCGGAAAAATAAGCTCCTGATGGGGCCAAGGCAATCATAAATTTATACTCATCGGCTGGAGAGGCATGAAAACCTGTACCTGAAGCAAACATGAAAGGTCTGATGTATAATGAACTTCCTGCTTGTTGAGGAATCCAATCTTTTTCCAATTCCAAAAGTGCAGTGAGTCCATCCATAAAATACTCTTGGGGAAGTTCTGGAATGGCCATTCGCTGTGCCGATGTATTCAATCGCGTATGATTGTCGGTCGGGCGAAACAACCAGACCTGACCCTCAGTATCTTTATAGGCTTTCATTCCTTCAAAAATGGACTGCCCATAGTGAAAAATTTTTGACGCTGGGTCTAAAGTCAGTGGTTGATAAGGAACTATCTTAGGAACGTTCCAGGCATCGTTCTTGTAATCACAGACTAGCATATGGTCTGTATAAACACTTCCAAAAGAAAGATTATCGAAATCAACCTCATTTATTTTCGTAGTAGGTGATTTTTCTATGGTAATTTGCTTCGATTGTACCTCCATCTGTGTATTTTTACAATGTTAAAATTAGCGATTTCCCCAGCACAATCGCAGGATTACATCTTCTAAATTGCATCAAATGTTAAAGACATCTCATTTTTTACGTAAAACTATATTTTTTAACACTTTTCTTATGATTGTTCTGTTTGCCGGTCTGCAAAGTAGTATCGCCCAATCAAGTTCACACGGTGCATCATTTGAATTGGAAAAAAGTGCCCATGAAGATTCCAAACTTTTTCAAGGTCTTGAAGTATCGGAGACCTTATCCACTCAAATTTCAGGAACCATCACAGATGTCTGTCAGGCAAAAGGATGCTGGATGAAAGTGAATCTGGTCGATGGCGAAGAGGTTTTTGTTCGATTTAAGGATTACGGGTTTTTTGTGCCCACCGATTCTGCAGGAAAGCAAGTTGTAATGAATGGCCAGGCGTTTGTGGAAGAGATGTCAGTGGATGACCAAAGGCATTATGCCATGGATAAGGGGGCAAGTGAGAAAGAAGTCGCGAAAATAGTGGAGCCCAAACGAACCCTGCGTTTCGAAGCGGATGGCGTTCGAATTTCAAATTAGTTTTGAAACGTAAGGTAATCACCACAGCTGATGGCTCTACCACGATACAGTTAGAGGACTGGAACGAACAGTACCATTCCAAACACGGTGCCATACAAGAAGCTTACCATGTTTTTATCAAACACGGTCTGGAGGCCGTGCAGCAGAATACCATTTCCATTTTGGAGATGGGTTTTGGCACCGGCTTGAACACCCTAATTACGTATTTGGAGGCCAAGGCTAGGGGATTAGTAATTGATTATGTAGGGATAGAAGCTTTTCCTGTGGCCTCTGAAGAATTAAAGCAACTCAATTATATAGTCGAGTTGGGACATCCTGAATTGCAACCGGTTTTTGACCAAATGCATGCGGTATCTTGGGAGAATCGGCATGAACTTGCCCCTTTCTTTAATCTGAAGAAACAAAAATTGGATTTCTCAGCTGTTGACTCTTCCAATTTGTTCAACCTAATTTATTACGATGCGTTTGGGCCTCGAGTGCAGCCCGAACTTTGGACAGCTCCTTTATTTCATAAAATGTACGATGCATTGCAATCGGGCGGTGTTCTCGTTACATATTCTGCAAAGGGCAGTGTTAGAAGGGCGATGCAAGAAGTTGGTTTTCGAGTAGAGCGATTACCGGGTCCTCCTGGCAAACGAGAGATGCTTCGAGCAATCAAGGAATTATAAAACAAGTGTGCTCCATTGAGGTATCCAAAGGGGAAGTTAAAAGTTAAACAAGATTGTTAAATCGATTTTAATGGTTGGAAACCAGCCACTTCAAACCCATACATTTGCAAAAAAGAAACCCAATGAAGGTGTTGATAACGGGCGCTACAGGTCTGGTCGGACAGGCCATTGTGAAGGAGTTAAAGAGCTATGAGGTGCCTATTCATTACTTGACCACGAATGAGGGCAAAATAATTTCTAAAGAAAATTATCAGGGCTTTTATTGGAATCCATCCACTGGTGAAATTGATGAAAACGCTTTAAAAGGGGTTACGGCCATTATTAATTTAGCTGGGGCGACCATCTCAAAAAAATGGACATCCTCTTATAAAAAGGAAGTGCTCGACAGCAGAATTGATAGCTTGAGAACGCTGAAAAAGGCCATTGAAACGTCAAAGAACACTGATATTGAATCGTTTATTTCTGCTTCTGCCATAGGCGTTTATCCGAATTCGCTGACCACATATTATGAAGAGAGTGAAACGGCTGTTGACGATAGCTTTTTGGGCGAGGTGGTTGAAGCCTGGGAAAAGGAAATCGATACGTTTAAAGATTTTGACTTCAAGGTAGCCAAGATTAGAATCGGACTGGTACTTTCCAACAACGGTGGAGCGCTACCTAAAATGGCCCAACCCGTAAACAACTACGTTGGTGCCGCCTTTGGTAGTGGACATCAATGGCAATCGTGGATTCATATTGAAGACTTGGCAAGAATGTTCCTTTTTGTATTGGAGAAAGGGTTGAAGGGCACCTACAATGGTGTGGCCCCGAATCCAGTGACCAATGCCAAGCTTACCAAAGAATTGGCCAAGGTCTTAAAGCGACCATTGGTACTTCCGAACGTACCTAAAGTAATGATGGAACTGATCTTGGGTGAAATGGCGTATTTACTTTTTGCAAGTCAACGCGTCAGTAGCAAACGTATTGAAAAAAAAGGGTTTGACTTCACTTATAAAAACATCTGTAAGGCCCTTGAAAGTTTCTATGAAGGAGAGGCCTGTGCAGAGCACGGTAAGGAACCTTCATACGAGAAGAACTACAGTTAAATGCTAGAGCTTTGAAAGAACAAATCCGCTTTAGGCGGATTTTTTTGTGGTTTCCGATGACATTTTGACATTTATTATGGGAATGGCAGTACTTTTGCCACCTTCGAAATGTAATAAATTTTAAAGACAGAATTGGATGAGCAAGAAAAGTAAGGTTAACGAAATGGATGAAACCCTAGAGGAACAGCAATCCGTTGATGCAACTGAGCTTGATGCCGAAAAAGTTGTTGACGAAGTTGAGAATGAAGAACAACTTTCAGAAGAAGAACAACTTCGTGAAGAACTGGCCAAAGAGAAAGACAAGTTCTTACGTTTATTTGCTGAGTTTGAAAACTTCAAAAAACGAACGTCAAAAGAACGGATGGATCTCTTTAAAACAGCAGGCCAAGAGGTTATTGTATCCCTGCTTCCGGTCATGGATGATTTTGACCGAGCCCTAAAAGAGATTGCAAAGACCGATGATAAAGAGTTGCTGAAAGGGGTAGAGCTCATTAATACGAAGCTACGCGAAACCTTAAAATCAAAGGGATTGGAACAGGTTGAAGTAGGTGAGGGCGATGCTTTTGATGCAGAAATTCACGATGCCGTGACCCAAATACCTGCACCCAACGATAAAATGAAGGGTAAAATCATTGATGTAATAGAAAAAGGTTTTAAGCTTGGCGATCGTATTATTCGACATCCAAAAGTTGTTGTCGGAAACTAACGGATTATGAAAGAGGATTTTTACGACATACTGGGAGTATCCAAAAACGCTACGGCGTCTGAGATAAAAAAGGCCTATCGAAAGAAAGCCATTGAGTACCATCCCGATAAGAACCCCGGTGACGCCAAAGCCGAGGAAATGTTCAAGAAGGCTGCCGAGGCCTACGAAGTATTGAGCGACCCAGATAAAAAGGCAAAGTACGATCAATTTGGTCATGCTGCATTCGAAGGTGGCGGTTTTGGCGGTGGTGGTATGAACATGGATGATATTTTCAGCCAGTTTGGAGATATTTTTGGAAGTGCTTTTGGTGGAGGATTTAGCGGATTTGGTGGATTTGGCGGAGGTCAACGTCGCGTTAAGGGGAGTAATCTCCGCATTCGTGTAAAATTGACCTTGGAAGAAGTTGCAAACGGTGTTGAAAAGAAGGTCAAGGTTAAACGTAAACTGCAGGCAGAAGGTGTTACCTACAAGACCTGTCCCACCTGTGGGGGCAGTGGTCAAGTGACCAAAATCGCCAATACTATATTGGGCCGAATGCAAACCGCAACGACCTGCAGCACTTGTGGTGGTTCAGGACAAATTATCGATAATCGACCCAGTGGTGCTGACGCACAAGGACTTAAAACGGTGGAAGAAACGGTATCGATTAAAATACCGGCCGGGGTTGAAGACGGTATGCAGCTTAAAGTTTCAGGAAAGGGCAATGGTGCCCCCGGGAACGGAATTTCAGGAGACCTCTTGGTTGCCATTGAAACACAAGAACACCCGAGCTTAAAAAGAGAGGGTGATAATCTGCACTATGATTTGTACATCAGCATTTCAGAGGCTGTTTTGGGCAGTTCAAAAGAAATTGATGCGATAGGAGGTAAGGTCCGAATCAAGCTGGAATCAGGAATACAGTCTGGGAAAATATTGAGACTTCGTGGAAAGGGCGTTCAAAGTTTAAATGGCTACGGTAGCGGTGATTTATTGGTTCATGTCAATGTCTGGACCCCTAAAGAGCTCACCCGTGAACAGCGAGAATTCTTTGAGCGAATGCAAAATGATGAGAATTTTATTCCAAGACCTGAAAAATCGGATAAATCATTCTTCGAGAAGGTCAAAGATATGTTCTCATAGGAATACTATCGAGAAAATCGGTTTTGTTTAACTAAAAAATGTATATTTGAATTAGATACTGTTGACCAGTATCTAATTTTCTTTTTCATAGCAATTTTTTTCCCATCCT
>CAYNUM010000179.1:0-5521 GCA_964400025.1 uncultured Croceivirga sp. | reverse complement strand
GGGCCCAGGATGGGGCGGCGGATTTGGTCCGAATGTCTCCACCAGAACTGAAGGCTCATTATATATTGATTTAATCGATGCCAGGGATAAAGAACTGGTTTGGCAAGGTCGTGGCGTTGGCACCCTGAACAACACCAAAAACATTGATAAAAAGGAAGAACGTATTCGGGTGTTTGTTTCCGAAATCTTATCGGAATATCCCCCGACCCGAGAGGTCGCTAGCAACTAGCGGATACCTTTTCCTTTAAAAAACGAAGAATCTGCCCATATAGTTTGAGTGTTTTATTGTTGTGGCTTGACAGATTCTTCGTTTTTGTTTTTTCTAGTACTTCACATTAGTTAAATAGCAGTTTGCCTTGATTCCTTGAGGTCTTTCTTTTTACCTTTAGACACCTTTATTGAAGCACATGAACTATCACTTGGCACAGGCGAACATTGCTAAATTTCGAGCAAAACTCGATGACCCCATCATGAAGGAATTTGTGGACTTTTTGGAACCCGTGAATCAATTTGCGGAAGAAAGTCCGGGCTTTGTTTGGCGACTTAAAGATGATGAAGGTAGGCCGGCATCATATATCGAAACACCGTTCAAAGATGAGATGATGGCAGTCAATATCAGTGTTTGGGAGGACGTATCGAGTTTTAAGGCCTTTGTGTACAGTTCGGTTCACAGTTATTTCTTGAGAAATAAAAAGAAATGGTTCGATTTAAAAGGGCCCTCGCAATTTGTCATGTGGTGGATACCCGAAGGCACCTTACCTACCCTTTCAATGGCCAAAGAAAAATTGGAACTTCTGGAGAACGAGGGGCCCAGTCCCCAAGCATTTACGTTTAGCGCATTTTATGATTTTAAGGGCAATAAAATAGACGCATTGACCCGTTAGTATAATAGCATGGAAAAAGCATACGAAAGCAATCCGGTTTTAGATAAATTACCAAAGCATCTACGACAATACATCAAGCCACAAAATTATGAGGAGTATACACCTATCGACCAAGCGGTTTGGCGGTACGTGATGCGTAAAAATGTCGATTACCTTAGTGAGGTAGCAGATGAATCGTATGTGGAAGGTTTGCAAAAAACGGGGATTTCAATTGACCATATCCCCAATATGTATGGCATGAACCGAATTTTGCAAGAAATCGGTTGGGCCGCTGTGGCCGTTGACGGCTTTATTCCACCCGCTGCTTTTATGGAGTTTCAGGCATATAATGTTTTGGTCATCGCCTCAGATATTCGTCAACTTGAAAATATCGAATATACCCCTGCACCAGATATCATTCATGAAGGTGCCGGGCATGCCCCAATAATTGCCAATCCAGAATATGCCGAGTACTTACGGCGTTTTGGAGAAATCGGATGTAAAGCGATATCGAGCGCAAAAGATTATGAACTCTACGAGGCCGTGCGTCATTTGAGCATTATCAAAGAAGCGGATGGAACTCCCCAAGAAGAAATAGAAAAGGCCGAAAAAGCGGTTGAGACCCTACAGCAAAATATGGGTAATCCCAGTGAAATGGCCCTGATACGGAATCTACATTGGTGGACGGTAGAATATGGGCTGATAGGTACCGTCGAACAACCAAAAATATACGGTGCTGGTCTTCTTTCGTCCATAGGGGAAAGTAGTTGGTGCATGACCAATGAGGTCAACAAAATTCCCTATTCGATAAAGGCTGCAGTAACAGAATTCGATATCACCAAACCCCAGCCCCAATTATTCGTAACACCCAACTTCGCCCATCTTTCACAGGTTTTGGAAGATTTTGCAAATGGCATGGCGTTGCGGAAAGGAGGTTTGGAAGGAATCAACAAACTGATCGACTCAAAAGAGCTCTGTACTGTTGAATTGAGTACCGGACTTCAGATTTCAGGAAATTTCACCAGGGTCATCGCCCACAACGGAAAACCGGTTTATATTCAGACCGAAGGCTCCACTGCATTGGCCTACCACGAGCAAGAACTGATTGGGCACGGCATTGAAAAACACCATAAGGGTTTTGGCACCCCATTGGGAAAATTAAAGGGCATCAACCTTGCCATAGAAAACATGGGTCCTCGAGACTTGATGGCGTATAACATTTTTGAAGGCGAGACCATCACCTTGGAATTCGAGGGAAATATTAGTCTTTCTGGTAAAATCATCACAGGAACTCGAAACCTTCAAGGAAAGATATTGCTCGTGACTTTTGAAAACTGTGTGGTCAAACATAACAATGAGGTCATTTTCAAATCTGAAGGAGAAACCTACAGCATGGCCGTAGGCCAAGAAGTTGTATCCTGTTTTAACGGCCCGGCAGATGTCAATAGCTTCAACCTGGTTTCGCATGAACTATCGGACTCTACCATCAAAAAACCAAAAGACGAGTCTAGAATGCGTTTGGAAACCTTGTACCAACGCATCAGGGATTGGCGTGATAACGTAGACCGCACCATTTCTCGGGGCAAAATCTTCGAAGAGCTTACTGAAAACTACCCATCTGATTGGTTGTTGTCGGTTGAACTCTATGAGTTGGCACGATTGGATAACAATGATACTTTGGCCCAAAAAATCAAAGACCACCTAAATCAGGTAAAGCTAGATAACCCTAAAGTTGGGCATTTGATTGATGACGGTTTGGCTTTGGCCGATAAGACCTTAATCAAGCAGGCGTAACCCCTCTATTTCAGTTACTGGGGAATCATTGTACGTTAACGTCCACCCCATACTATTGGTCAACACCAAGAACCTTGAAAGTTCAGATATCAACCTATTCTCGGCATTTGATTTTAAGGTCGAGTTTTCCACTTTTTGCAGTAATGACGTATTCACCTCTTTTTTGATGGTATTATAATCTGCTGCGCTAAAAGGATTGAAATAGTCCGCAGAAATATCATAGTACTCAAAGTCAGGATTGATTTTGATTTCGGGTTCGGGAATACTCCGTATATGAAGCGTTCTACCTTCTTCATCAATCTCGAAATCGATTTTCTTCAAATCATAGGCGATGGTAACCTCAGCGTTGACCACAACAAGCGCCTTTTTATCAGCAGTGACCAAAGGCCCAAACAGTTCTTTTGAATCGGCATAATTGTATACTTCTGCAAAATGCCCCTCAGTTACAATCAGTTTGGAGGCATTTTCGATTTGCTGCTGAATCAACATCGAGTTCTCCTTGAGGATGCTTTTGTCTTCCTTCTGGTCCGCACATGATTTGTAAATCAGAACTGAAGCCAAAGCAATAAGTGCACCCGCAAGGACCTTTTTCATTTGCCTATGCTATTTTAGATATGCTTTCACCTTTTCAAGCACCTCTGGAATTCCGGCGGGATTCTTCCCCCCTGCGGTAGCAAAGAAAGGCTGACCACCTCCACCGCCTTGAATGTATTTTCCAAGTTCACGAACGATGGTTCCTGCGTTCCAACCTTTCTCAAAGGCCAGATCTTTTGAAATGTAACAAGAAAGCAGGGCCTTACCTTCTTTCTCAGCAGCAAGAAGTACAAAAAGGTTGTTTTTTACATTGCCCATTTCGAATAGAAGGTCTTTCATGCTTCCAGCATCTAAATCCACCTTTTTGGCTAGGAACTTCACCCCATTAATCTCCGAAATACTGTTCAGCAATTCAGACTTCAACCCCTTAGCCGTATCCTTTAAGAGCTGCTCTACTTGTTTTCGAAGCTCATGATTTTCTTCTTGAAGATTGGTCACTGCTTTCACGGGGTCCTTTGCATTATTGAGCAAGTCTTTTATTTCAAACAACTGTCGGTTATTTTGAAAATAAAAGTCCTTCACCGCATCAGATGTGATGGCTTCAATTCGTCGAATACCCGCAGCAACCGCCCCTTCAGAAACGATTTTAAAGTGCCAAATATCTCCAGTATTTTGAACGTGGGTTCCACCACATAGTTCAATTGATTTACCAAAGCGAATGGTGCGCACGGCATCACCATACTTTTCGCCGAACAGCGCCATTGCCCCCTGCTCCAAAGCTTGCGCCATAGGTATACTGCGTTGTTCCTCGAGTGGCAAATGCCCGTCGATTCTGGCGTTCACAAAATTCTCGACCTGCCTCAGCTCTTCTACTGTCAACTTTGCAAAATGCGAAAAGTCAAATCGCAAGTATTTTGAGTGCACCGAAGAGCCTTTTTGTTCTACATGATCTCCTAAAATCTCACGTAACGCTTGGTGCAATAAGTGGGTCGCGGTATGATTACTTGCCGTTCGATACCGTTGCTTCTTATCGACCGCCGCTTTAAATGCCACATTCACATCTTTGGGCAAGGTTTCAGAAAAGTGGACAATTTCGTTGTTCTCCTTTTTAGTATCTACGATATAGGTAACATCCCCATTGGGTGCTTCCAAGTAGCCCTTATCACCAACTTGTCCTCCACCCTCGGCATAGAAAGGTGTGATATTGAACACGAGCTGGTATCTATCCCCCTCTTTTTTTGTAGTAATTTTTCGGTATTTCACCAATCTCACATCGGTTTCCAAAATATCATACCCCACAAATTCTTGTTCCGTATCTTCTTTTAAGACCGTCCAATCGTCTTTGGTCATTTCGGAAGCTGCCCTTGATCGGTCTTTTTGTGCTTTTAGGGCCTTTTCAAAACCTGCATGGTCGAGGTCAAATCCTTTTTCTTCCAGGATCAAAGCCGTAAGGTCAATAGGAAAACCAAAGGTGTCGTACAACTCAAAGGCCTTATCGCCATCAACCGTTTTTCCCTTGGTGGATTTGATTACCGAATCAAGCAGTACCAGACCTTGTTCTAGTGTATTCAAAAAAGAGCTTTCTTCCTCTTTAATGACATTTTCAATAAGCTGCTGTTGTTGTTTCAACTCCGGGAAGGCTTTACCCATTTGTTCCCCTAGCACTTTGACCAGTCGATGGATGAATGGTTTCTTGGTATCCAAAAAAGTGAATCCATAGCGAATGGCCCTGCGCAATATTCTGCGAATGACATAACCGGCGCCGGTATTACTGGGCAGTTGCCCATCGGCAATGGCGAAGGAAACCGCACGAACATGATCGGCAACCACACGAATGGCAATATCCAATTCTTCATCTGTGCCATATTCTTTTCTTGTGATGGTCTCAATTTCGCGAATCAAGGGCGTAAAGACATCAGTATCATAATTTGATTGCTTGCCCTGTAACACCATACATAGGCGTTCAAAACCCATACCGGTATCGATATGTTTTTCAGGAAGGTCTTCCAACTGCCCGTTGGCCTTACGATTGTATTGAATAAAAACAAGATTCCATATCTCAACAACTTGGGGGTGGTCTTGGTTGACCAACTCGGCGCCTGAAATTTTCGCCTTCTCCTCTGCTGAACGTATATCAACGTGAATTTCTGAACATGGTCCGCATGGCCCTTGATCGCCCATCTCCCAGAAGTTATCCTTCTTATTGCCCATCAGAATACGGTCTTCAGGAATAATCTGTTTCCAAAAATCGAATGCCTCCTGGTCCAACTTCAGATTATCCGCATCATTACTTCCTTCAAAAACAGTGACGTACAAATTTTCCTTGGTAA
>CAYNUM010000178.1:0-5536 GCA_964400025.1 uncultured Croceivirga sp. | reverse complement strand
GGGGTAATTCTCGACCACGGCCATGAACTTGGTGAGCAGGCCAAAGAAAGAGTTCATCCAGAGGTGGTACGTACTGGTGTACGCCCCATAATTTCGAATTCACATATCAATAAATGGGTTCCCAGAGGGTATATCGTTGTACACTCTTCTTCACCTGGAACGGGTCTGTCACAAGGTTCTCCAACAGTTGGTGGCGATAATGAATCTTTGGCCCCCAAGGCAGTAATTGATTGGTTGAATAATCGTGCTCTGGGATACACTGAACCTTATGGAAGTAATACTGTTGAGGCCTACTGGTCTACCGGGAAGGTAGGTATGACGGGAACATCATACAACGGAACGATTCCCTTGGCAGCTGCAACAACGGGTGTAGATGGACTAGAGGCTATCATTCCAATTGCGCCAAATACATCCTACTATCATTATTACCGTTCAAACGGATTGGTAAGGTCACCAGGAGGATATTTAGGGGAAGACATTGATGTTCTCTACGATTTCATCCACAGTGGTGATGAGTCAAAAAGACCCTCCAATAACAAAACTGTGCGTGATACTGAAATGAAGAATGGTATGGACCGCATCACTGGAGATTATAATGATTTCTGGGCTGGCCGTGATTATTTGAACGACATGAAGCCCATGAAAGCCGCTTTACTAATGTCGCATGGGTTCAATGATTGGAATGTGATGCCTGAACATAGTTATCGTATTTATAAAGCCGCTAAAGAAAAAGGTTTGCCCGTTCAAATCTATTACCACCAAAATGGACATGGTGGCCCACCACCAATTGAATTGATGAACCGCTGGTTCACCAGATACTTACATGGTGTAGAAAATGGAGTGGAAAATGATCCAAAGGCTTGGGTGGTTAGAGAGAATGATGCGCAAAGCAACCCAACTCCTTACGAAGATTATCCGAATCCCGATGCAACGATGGTTGATCTATACCTCAATTTAGGTGGTAATGAAATGGGGGTTCTTAGCACTGATAAACCTAAAAAACAAGGTAAAGAAACACTAATCGATAATGTTTCGATTTCTGGTAGTGATTTGGCAACCGCAGTGGAATCGCCGAACAGGTTGATTTATACTACACCTGTATTGACACAAGATCTTCATATTTCGGGCATTCCGAAGGTAACAATAGCCTTGGCCAGTAATAAACCGGCAGCCAATTTATCGGTATGGATGGTCTCATTGCCTTGGAATGAAGCAGCAGATGCGAAGATTACCGATAATATTATTACTCGGGGCTGGGCAGATCCTCAGAATCATAAATCGTTGACCGAGAGTGAACCTTTACAACCGGGAAGCTTTTATGAGGTGACCTTTGACCTAATGCCTGACGACCAAATAATCCCAGCAGGTCAGCAAATAGGATTAATGATTTTTAGTAGCGACCAAGAGTTTACCTTGCATCCAAAACCGGGTACCGAGCTGACCATTGATTTGGATAACACCATTTTACAATTACCGATAGTTGGTGGGGCAGTTACTTTTGCAAAAGCAACAAAATAAATTCGAATCAACTACTTGCTATTAATCCAAGAATTGGAATCTTTTCTGTTTTGATAATCAATCAGGTTTGAAGGGTAGTTTATCCAATCTACATGCTTGATGATTTTTCCCTCAGTGTTAAAGGTCAGTATTGTGGTGAACTTCATGGGGGCGACTTTGATAGTGTCCCACTGAAACGGCGTGAAATAACCTTGCGTAACCGCTTGATTATCATCAATAACCTGATTTTGGATTACCATAGCAACTGTATCCAAAAGTTTGAAGTTAGGATGGTTCCAGTCAAAGAATTCAGCAAATTGCTTTTTGCCAATGATTCGCTCACCGTAAATCACATCTTCTCAGACCATGTTTTGATCATAGAATTCCAAAAATTTATTGAAATCGTCTCTTTTTTGATACGTTTCATAGTAATCAGTGACCGTTTTTTGAATTTCTGGTTGTGTTGCCTTTTGTTGGCACGAGTAGACCAACAGTACCAGTATGCAATAAGAAATCTTTTTCATTTTAGGCGTAAAAAAAGCCCCGAAATGGGGCTCGATTATTTTATTCAGCTTGTGGTACACTCCATGGCGGTACCACTTCATTAGAACGGGCATAAGCAATTAATTGTCCTTTATGCTCTCCGTTGTGCTCCATGATGACCAAAAGCCCAGCTAGCTTGTTGAATTTGGCAAAACCAAAATCGACTTCCTCACCTAATGTTGCACTTTCTACCTTGCTAACAACATCCAAGGCGTATTCATTTGACTTTTTTAGTGCAGCGATAATGTTATCTTTTCCTGTAATCTTCGCCAGTCCCATCATGTCCACATCTTCAGGCGGGGCAATACCCATTTTCGAACCGATAAAGTAATTAGCGCCGGCAACGTGTAAAAGTGCCTCGCCAACTGAGTTTACCCCTTCCATTGGTCTCCAGTCATATTGATCCTCTGAAAAGGCCTCGGCCAATTGAATAACTTGACCTTGGTTCTGTGCTAAAATACCCTTAATGGTACCTTGCACCATCATATCTTCTTGGGCACTCAACACCACACAAAAGGTGAATGCCATTAAAAAAAGTAATTTTTTCATTTATATTGATTTAAGTGTTCTCCCTCAAATGTAATCATTATTTGGGCGACTGGCCTTTGCGTTTACGCTTGTTCTTGTAGAATGATTTAGTGGCGATATAAAGTGTTTTGTGCACCACGCAGAATTCTATTGTTTGCTCCTTATTGGTTAAAGAAGTTGACTTAACTATTTCGATTTCATTTTCTACAGCAACCCTCTTCTTAATGTTTTCGAGCTCTTCTGGTGTGTAGACGAATTCAGCAAATAGGTTTTGATTTGCAGGGCGCTTGAATTTTATCTCGGCGCTCTTGTCCCAAACCACATAGTCATCGCCCAGTAGGTTGATTAGTTGTACCATGGGTATAGGGTCAACGGAAGCGAACATACTTCCACCAAAAATGGTCCCTACATAATTGCGGTTCTTCCAACTCAACGGTACTTTGATTGTTATTCGAGATAGGTCTTTGGTCACCGTTTGCACCCTTCCTGTACTGCGTCTGTACATGGGTGATAGATTAAAACCATATTTGAATAAGGTGTTGTAACCTATAAATTTCTTCCCGAAGGCCGTAAATTTTTGATAAATAGACATTTGTTCCTATCGTTTGAAGCCGATGCACATCACCGTATCTCCCTTATTTATTGGCGGAGTCGCCAAGTTATAAAGAATGACGCCGCTTGTTGTAGCTTGAAACTCTTCCAATATCGCTCCGAATTCATCGGTGGTGTAACCTACTTTCTGACCTTCGCTTACTATGTCTCCTGAGTTTAGGTCGGTGTAGTAAATCCCCGATTTGGTCGCCCTTATATACGCTTGGTCATTCAGTTGTACAAGCTCTTTTAAGGTGGTGGTCTCTTGCTCATACATCCCTAATTCTTTCAGCATATTGTACATTCCATTTTTAACCATGGCAACGGCATTTTCTTGCACAGTACCCAATTTTCCTGCTTCAAGGCTTACACCAGTCTTCCCATCCTGAACAGCCTGTTTAAATGCATATTTAGCAGGTTCGTCATCTGAAATGGTATAGGCATAGGAAACCACATATTCAAAGCCACAGGTTTCTGAAAGTCTTTTGGCCAATTGTGTCTGTTCTGGTTTGCTGTCGTTACGATAATAGCAAACAAAGGGTAGTAAATCCTCTGGGGCATCGCCACCATGAATGTCCAAAAACACATCGGAAACCGGAATAATTTCAGAGGTGATGTAAGCTGCCAAACGTTGTGTAATTGTACCTTGGACATCACCTGGAAAAGCCTTATTTAGATTGACCATGTCTTGCGGATTGTAATAGGGCTCCCGACCGTAAAACCCACCAATATTTGCAATAGGAAGTATGATTACATCTCCAGTAAGTTGGTTTACATCAATTTCTTGTAGTAATTCTTGAACCGCCATTATTGGTGCGTATTCAAAACCATGCACTCCGGCCACAATGGTAAAGACTGGACCTGCAGTAATACCCTTGAAAATTGTAATGGGCAAATTACCTTCATTGCCACTATCATCTTCGAAAGGTATGCAAAGGTTTTCAGCTGAGGGTCGGGCATTGGTTTGAAAACTGTTTTTGAATTCAACTTGACCGTAGAAAAAAGTAAACGAAAAGAGGCAACAGATTAGAATAGAAAGTTTCATGGTCATAGTTTTTCCAATTGCGCTCTCCATTGTGTTGGTAGAGCTACTTTCTTTAATGTTCCATAATCATAAGGTATGATATCTTGCCTTGAAATAGCAGCTATTTTGTCATGTCGTTCTGAAAATATGCCGCACTCCAATTTGAAGCGATCTTCCAATATTTCTGAACAGCGAATACCTACAATCACGGTATCGGGGAAGGTAATCGGAAAAATATACTTACAATCCTGCCACCCTAAAATGGGTCCCACCTCAGATGAGGAGAATGAAGTATCCATTCCCATAACCTTAAAAAATGCTATTCTACCCGATTCAGCCCAACGCAAGTACAGTAGATTGTTGACATGCTTGGCGGCATCCATATCTCCCCAATGTACCGGGTACTTTTCCTTTATTTCAAAGGATTGCAGACTTAGTTTCATAACCTACCCTAAAAAAGGATACCGATAATCCTCAGGGGTGACAAAAGTCTCCTTGATTAATCGAGGCGAAACCCATCGCAATAAATTTTGCGCTGATCCTGCTTTATCATTGGTACCGGAAGCCCTGGCTCCACCGAAAGGTTGTTGCCCCACAACGGCCCCTGTAGGCTTATCATTGATATAGAAATTACCGGCAGAATTTTGTAAAGCCTTGGTTGCCTCATCAATGGCATAACGGTCCGTGGCCAGTACCGCGCCAGTCAATGCATAATCAGAGGTGCTGTCAACCAATTTCAAAGTTTCTGCCCATGACTCGTCTTCATAAACATAGATAGTCACCACGGGGCCAAACAATTCGGTTTCCATAGTGGTGTATTTAGGGTCGGTAGTCACAATAACAGTGGGCTCAATAAAGTATCCTACAGATTTATCATATCCACCTCCAACAATTATATCAGCATTGCCATCATTTTTTGCTTGGTCAATGTACTTCGCCAGTTTATCGAATGAACCTTCGTGAATGACCGCAGTGATAAAGTTGGACATGTCTTCGGGAGAACCTGGTTTATTAAAGCTTTCTACGTCTTTTTTAACCAAACCAAGAATTTCATCTGCGGTTGATTTTGGTAAATAAACACGAGAAGCAGCACTACATTTCTGTCCTTGAAATTCGAATGCCCCTCTGGTGATAGCAGTTGCAACTTGTTGGGGCTTGGCACTTGGATGGGCGACTATAAAGTCCTTCCCACCGGTTTCGCCAACAATTCTGGGGTACGTTTTGTATTTGTCAATATTATTTCCGATTTGCTTCCAAAGGCCTTTGAATACATGGGTAGAACCTGTAAAATGAACACCTGAGAAATCAGGACTAGCAAGAACGGTTTCAGTAATCATTACAGGGTCTCCCATA
>CAYNUM010000177.1:2119-5553 GCA_964400025.1 uncultured Croceivirga sp. | reverse complement strand
AAATTGGAAGAACAACGAATAAAACATTAATCAAATCTTAGAACAGAAAATGCCAAAGAAAATTAGACTTGGAATTTTAGGCGGAGGTGGTGATTCGCTAATTGGAGTACTTCACCGGGTGGCTGCCTTTATTAATGACAACTATGAAATTGTGGGTGCGGTTTTTAGTCCGGTTCATCAAGAGAGCTTGGATTTTGCCAATGAAATCGATATTCCAACCAATAGGATTTATCCTGATTTCGATACGCTTATTGAAGAAGAGCTAAAATTGCCCGAAGATGAACGCATTCAGGTGTGTTCAGTGCAGACGCCTAATTTCTTGCACTATCCGATGGCGAAAAAGTTGTTGGAGAATGGTTTTCATGTGATTTGCGAAAAGCCAATGACCATGACCTATGAAGAGGCCAAGTCGTTGCAGGCATCACATCAAGCCTCAGGTAAGGTATTCGCACTGACCCATACCTATACAGGTTATCCCATGGTTCGACAGATGCGACAAATGATTAAGGATGGCGAGCTAGGAAAAATTCATAAAGTCGATGCACGCTATTATCAAGGATGGATCAATCCAATAATCCATGATAAAGAAAAACGTTCTTCAGTTTGGCGGTTAGATCCTACCAAAGCGGGTATCAGTTCCTGCATGGGTGATATAGGGGTGCATGCCTTTAACCTTCTGGAATTTACAACAGGCTTACAAGTAAAATCATTGCTATGTGACTTCAACTACTTATATGAAGACAATGTGATGGACGTTGACGGAACGGTTTTGGTTAGAATGGGAGACCATGTCAAAGGGGTGATTCGAGCAAGTCAGGTAGCTACAGGAGAAGAAAATGGTTTGGCCATTCGCATCTATGGTGAGAAAGGTGGTTTTGTCTGGGAACAGGAAAAACCCAATTTTCTGTACTTTTTTACCGAAGGTAAATCTTTGCAAGTGTATAAGCCGGGTCACCCATATAACTCAGAATTATCATTGAGTGGCACAAAGCTGCCTCCGGGTCATCCGGAAGGTATTTTTGACTCAATGGCGAATATTTACCTAGGGGCCGCCAAGGCCATTCGTGGAGAAAATTATGATGATGCCGAATTTCCAACTATGGAAGATGGGGTACGTGGTATGAATTTTATAGAAGGTACGGTTCATTCCCATAAACAGGGGAATGTTTGGATAGATTTGGATTAGCAGATCCTTTGCCTCAAATACACAATGGCCGCAATTTGCGGCCATTTTTTATCGTTCGTATACTTTTTCAAAACGCTCAAAAACGACAATCATGCTTTCAAGGGGACGCTTGCCGAATTCAGCAAGTTCACGGGTGTAATAGTCCCAATGCACCTCTTTCCAATATTCAAGACTTTTATCCCCTTCCCCCTCTAAACGAGCGTGTTCCGCATGTATGGCGAAGTAAGGCACCAATTTGACAGAAGTAGTCCTAACAATACATTTGGCATCGCCACCCCAATCAGTTACCACAAAAAAGTCGCCTATTTTAGGTAAGGGTTCCTCTCTTTGTTGTAGGCCCAATAAGGTGTGCGAAGTAGCCCTTTTGATATCTTTTGCAACCAGTTCGGCCAACGCGTTGGCGTCTTTTTCATTATCTCCAAAATAGCCAACCCCAGGTGCAGGTTCGTTGGCAAATTCTAAATGGTGGTCCAAAAAATCGCCCCAAAGACTGCGGGCGGAAGCGTTTTCCATACGTTTTGGTTGTTAAGCAAATTTACCCAATTTAAACTGTTCGGCGGCATGATTGGCGGCCCGTGCCGTAAAAGCCATATAGGTTAATGAGGGATTCACGCAACTGGCAGAGGTCATAAAGGCACCATCAGTAACATATACATTGGGTACATCATGTAATTGATTGTGTTTGTTGGTTACTGATGTTCTCGGGTTCCAGCCCATGCGAGCACCACCCATTTCATGTATGCCCAGACCTGGACCAGTTTCAGTATCATAAACACTTACCTCTTTAAAGCCAGCAGCCAAAAGCATAGCTTCTGCCTCTTGCTTAATGGCTTCTCGCATGTTGTATTCATTTTCCTTGAATTCTACGTCAAAATCAAGTTGAGGTAGTCCCCACTGGTCTTTTTTGTCTACGCTTAGGGAAACCCGGTTACTGTGATACGGTAACATTTCTCCAAATCCAGTCATTCCGATTTGCCAACCACCAGGTTTCAAGATGGCGTCTTTAAGGGCCTTGCCATGACCTAGTTCGGCCACCATTTCAGCCCAATTTTCGCGACTGGCGCCACCTTGATATCCAAAGCCTCTTAAGAAGTCTTTTCGCTCCGTCTTTTTATCAAGATTGACAAACCTTGGAATATAAAATCCGTTGGGGCGTCGGCCTTTGTAATACTTCTCCAAGTGCCCATCTACCTTAGCTGATGCCCCCAATTGATAGTGGTGGTCCATGATGTTTCTACCTAATTCATCATGATTATTACCCATTCCATTTGGAAACGCTTTTGATTTCGATTGCCACAAAATACCTACCGATGCTATGGCGGAAGCACACAAAAAGATAATCTTTCCTTTGAACTCTAATTCTTCATGGGTTTCAGTGTCAATGACTTTTACTCCGGTGGCTTGCTTGGTATTTTCATCATAAATGACCTCATGAACAATGGAATTGGCGCGCAAAGTGAGGTTACCGGTTCGTTCGGCAGCGGGGAGGGTAGAGGAATTGCTGCTGAAATATCCTCCGAAAGGGCATCCTCTCCAACAGCGATTTCTAAATTGACATGGGCCACGACCTTCAATTTGGGCATTAGGGTCCGTAATATTCGCGGTACGCCCTATGGTCAAAAGTCTGCCATCATCAAATTCTTTGGCTATCGCTTTTTGCAAATCCTGCTCGGCACAGTTCAATTCCATGGGCGGATGAAACTTTCCATCGGGCAATTGTGGCAATCCCAAATTTTCTCCACTGACACCAATATATTCTTCTACCTTATCATACCATGGCGCGATGTCTGAATAACGAACGGGCCAGTCAACGGCAATACCTTCTTTGAGGTTCGCCTCGAAATCGAGGTCGCTCCACCGATAACTTTGGCGCCCCCAGGTCAATGATCTGCCCCCAACATGATACCCTCGAATCCAATCAAAACGTTTGGTTTCTTGATAGGGATGTTCCAGGTCATTTACAAAAAAGTGCTTGACATCATCTTGAGGCGCCCAACCCACTCGAGATTGCTTGGGATATTTTTTCATCTCCTCAGCGGAAAGCTGACCTTTAAACGGGTAATCCCATGGGTCATCGTGCATGGTAGGATAATCCTGAAGATGTTTCACCATTCGGCCACGTTCTAAAATGAGTGTCTTCAGGCCGTTCTCGCACAGTTCTTTTGCTGCCCAACCACCACTGATTCCTGTGCCTACAACTATGGCGTCATAGACCGTATTCTGATTTGCCATGTACTGCTTTTTTATT
>CAYNUM010000177.1:0-2109 GCA_964400025.1 uncultured Croceivirga sp. | reverse complement strand
GGGAATCGCTATATTTATAGCAACTCGTTATGGGATGTTCATCCAGTTAAATATAGCGGAATAATCTGAGAACTAAATAACACTTTTGTATGAAGACGATTAAAGGACCGGCTGTGTTTTTGGCGCAGTTTGTGGATAGCGAACCCCCTTTTAATTCATTGGACGGACTCTGTGAATGGGCGTCTGGTTTGGGGTATAAGGGAATTCAAATTCCCACCTGGGAAAGTTTCTTGATTGATTTAGATAAAGCAGCGGAATCACAAGATTATTGTGATGAATTAAAGGGTAAAATCAATTCTTATGGTTTGGAGATTACCGAGCTTTCCACACATTTACAAGGGCAGTTGGTTGCGGTTCACCCAGCTTACGATATTATGTTTGACAATTTTGCCCCTGATGAATTAAAGGGTAAACCGAAAGAGCGCACAAAATGGGCCATTGAAACGGTAAAAAAGGCAGCCACAGCGAGTAGACGACTGGGCATAAAGGCACACGCCACTTTTTCTGGCGCCCTCCTGTGGCATACGGCACATCCTTGGCCTCAAAGACCGGCAGGTTTGGTAGAAATGGGCTTTGAAGAATTGGCGAATAGATGGATGCCCATATTGAATCATTTTGATGAGGAAGGAGTTGATGTCTGCTACGAAATACATCCTGGTGAAGACTTACATGATGGAGATACTTTTGAACGATTTTTAGCGGCAACGGGTAATCATAAACGCGTCAATATTTTATATGACCCAAGCCATTTCGTACTGCAACAATTGGACTATATCACCTATATCGATCATTACCACGAGTTCATAAAATCATTTCACGTCAAAGATTCAGAGTTCAACCCCACTGGAAAGAAAGGGGCTTTTGGGGGATATAATGATTGGGGCGACCGCGCAGGGCGTTATCGTTCTTTGGGCGATGGACAAATTGATTTCAAAACCATCTTTTCAAAATTGACCCAATACGGTTGTGATGTTTGGGCCGTAATGGAATGGGAGTGTTGTATTAAAAGTCCTGAACAAGGGGCCCGAGAAGGGGCTAAGTTCATAGCTGATCATATCATTGAGGCAACACAGAAAACATTTGATGATTTCGCCGGAGCGGAAATCGATAAAGAACAATTAAAACGAATATTGGGATTATGAGAACATTGATATTGGTGTTAAGCGTATTATTTGTGACATCTTGTGCACAAAAAGCGAAAGAGCAAAAGTCTGAGGAAGAAATGGCCGAAACCGCGATGGAAACCCCAAAAGAAGAGTGGCAGGTACTTTTTGACGGTAGCTCATTCACTGGATGGCATTATTATAATGCGGGAGAAGTCACTGAACCTTGGAAATTAGAAGATGGTGCCATGGTCTTTTACCCTCCAGAAAAGTATCCCGAAAGGACCAGTTACAACATTGTCACAGATGATGAATACACCAATTTTGTGCTTTCGTTGGAGTGGAAGGTTTCCGAAGGTGGCAACAGTGGCATTTTTTGGGGCGTTTTTGAAGATGAAAAATTTGGACAACCGTATCAAACCGGACCTGAGATTCAAGTGTTGGATGATGAGCGTCATCCAGATGCCAAGAACGGTACGACCCATCAAGCAGGAGCACTTTATGATATGATAGCCCCTTCGGAAAAAGCGGTCAAACCTGCTGGTGAATGGAACGCGGTAGAACTTACCATAAATCATGAGACCAATGAAGGCGTGGTCATTCTAAATGGAGTAAAGATTGTCGAATTCCCGGTTCACGGTGAAGAATGGGATGCTATGGTTTCCGATTCCAAATTTGCGGATTGGGAAGGTTTTGGAAAATATACCACGGGTAAAATAGGACTTCAAGACCATGGAGACATCGTTGCCTACCGAAATATTAAAATCAAAAAATTATAGCATGCGACCCATACTTTTCTTAGGTGTACTTTTCTTTATTTTCAGTTGTAATTCGTCTACGTCGCCAAATGAGGGTTCAACCCAACTTGAAACAGAAAAACAGACTGAAGAGATAGAACCTACAAAACCTGAGGAAACTGAGATTTACGAGCCAGTACCGCCAAAAGTAAGCTTGAACGAGAAGGGTATTCCCAATGATGCTATCGTGCTTTTTGACGGCTCCAATT
>CAYNUM010000176.1:0-5570 GCA_964400025.1 uncultured Croceivirga sp. | reverse complement strand
TTCGACACCCATTGGCCAGAAATAGTTGAATAATCTCTTGCTGAATGTAGGGGGAACCATGACATGATATTTCAACCACATTTTCACCAGTATAAGAATGTGGGTTTTTAAAAACAGTGACCAAAACCTTATCCAATATCGATTCACCATCAATAATATGCCCAAGATGAACTGTGTGACTGTTGACTGACGATAGCTCTTTCTTACCGTAAGGGCGAAATTTTCTGGAAGCTATCTCAATAGCCTGCGGTCCTGAAATTCTCAGAATGGCGATTGCACCAATTCCGGGTGCAGTGGCAAGGGCAATAATGTTCTCTTCTTGAAACATGGCAGCAAAATTACAAATTAGCTTAGCAGTGTAACATTTTGTTCAATTTGACTACCTATAGGTACATCAATCATTTTTATCATGGAGTTAGTTAATAATACTATTTTACAGAAAAACAACACGCTTCTTGCTGTTACGCACTTATCGCAGTTGTTGCATTACGTTACTGGATTCGGAGGTTTTTTAGTGCCACTAATTATTTGGCTGGTCTCAAGAAACAATGTGGAGGGTATGGATGAACACGGAAAATCAATAATAAACCTTCAATTAAGTCTGTTACTCTATATTGTTCTCAGCATCCCCGCAATTTTGCTTTTAGGTTTGGGAATTCTAACGCTGATTGGAGTAGGAATAATAGGTTTTATCTTGCCAATCGTAAATGCAGTAAAAGCTGCGAACGGAGAGTCACCCTCATACTTTTTAACGATACGGTTTATATAAAAAAAGAAAGTCAAGGAATTTTCCTTGACTTTCTTTTTTTCAGTAGTTTCCCTATTAATTGTTGAGCATAACAGGCATGACCAACATGGTCACCTGCTCTCCCTCATTAAGTCCGTCAGAAGGAGTCAAGATACCGGCCCTATTGGGTAAACTCATTTCAAGGCTCACATCATCTGAAGAAAGGTTATTCAACATTTCTACCAAAAAACGGGAATTAAAGCCAATTTGCATATCGTCACCTTGGTAGGCACAACTTAGACGCTCCTCCGCCTTATTGCTATAATCAACATCTTCTGCTGAAATATTCAGTTCGGCCCCAGCAACCTTTAAACGAATTTGATGCGTGGTTTTGTTTGAAAAAATGGAGACCCTTCGCACAGAGCTCAAAAATTGATTTCTTGAGATGGACAGTTTATTCGGATTTTCTTTTGGTATTACCGCCTCGTAGTTCGGATATTTTCCATCAATCAATCGACAGATCAGTTCGGTTTCATCAAAGGTGAACTTTGCATTACTTTCGTTGTATTCAATTTTCACATCTGACTCAGAACCTGCTAAAATCCCCTTTAAGAGATTTAGGGGCTTCTTGGGCATAATGAACTCAGCAACCTCAGAGGCATTGATGTCACTACGGGTGTACTTCACTAGTTTATGGGCATCGGTAGAGACGAAGGTCAGATTCTCAGGTGAAAACTGAAAGAACACCCCGCTCATTACCGGGCGTAAGTCATCGTTACCGGCAGCGAAGATGGTCTTTGAAATGGCAGTGGCCAAAATATCGCCCAAGATGTTCGTTGTACTTGGGTTCGTCAATTCGACTGCCTTCGGAAACTCATTGCCATCCGCATAGGCCAGGGCATATTTACCGTGATTTGAACTGATTTCTACAGTGTTGTTATCTTCTACAACAAACGTCAAGGGCTGTTCAGGAAACGTTTTTAAGGTATCCAACAATAATCGCGCTGGTACGGCTATGGTTCCCTCAGATTCTGAATCTACCTGAAGCACCGAACTCATGGTAGTCTCTAAGTCTGATGCTGAAACAGTCAGCTTTGTCTGTTGTAAATCAAACAAAAAGTTATCCAAAATTGGTAGGGTGTTGCTTGAATTGATTACACCACCCAATACTTGCAGTTGCTTTAACAAATAAGAACTAGATACGATAAATTTCATTAAATGTAATTTCTAGGTGAATGTCATCTGAATATTGAATGGAATCACAGAGACAATGGCTAAAGACAAATATATTTTAAAACTACTGGCCTAGGAAACTTAGTTATCAACACTTAGGCCGCAAATTTTCGTTTTCTGAGGTAAGCTTGAACGAACCCTCCGATAATGACCAAAATTACTGGTAGACCGATGGTTATAAGTTGCCATTTCGTTCGTTCTTGCGCTACTTTTTCAACATCCAATAGGGGAATGGATACGTTTTTATTTCGAATGTTTATAAATCCGTTGTCGTCCAATAAATAATTCACGCAATTGGTCAAGAATTCTTTATTTCCATAGTTACTGCCCGTCCATTTATCATACCCAAGTTCGAGGGGCATCCCTCTTTGTAGTTGGTTTCTGATTATATCACCATCGGCAATAACAATCATTCTGTTTTCATCGCCCTGCTCAATGGCTTTTTCAAGTTCAATTGGTTTTACACGATTTACAAAGGCCGATGAAAAGGCACCTTCAAGTAAAACAGCAAGGGAAAAACCATCGTTCGGCGGGTAATCACTTTGATTCAAAGGTTGATTGAGTTGTTCCAAGCTCACTTTTTGAGGTACTCCTATTGTTTTGGATAGCGGAGAAGATTGCAATAAAACAGTCTTTTTATTGGGATTATTCAACGTATCAATAGCATTTGCGAACTGCATTCGAACCGCCTCAATATTATTGTTGATCGGATGGTTGTCTTTCGAAAAAACCATAGGATGGTATACCCATGGGAGTGGGTTGTATTGCGATTCGTTTGCCTCACCATCTGCCAAGACTATCGGGGTGTTATAAAGGTCATTTACCAATACTGGATTGATCCTTACCCCATACTTAAAGAAGAAGTCATCAAGGTTGAGATCCCGTCTTACGGCAATATTGCTTCCACTTTCATTGAAAAGGCTATCTAAATCCATAGCCACTTGATCAATGAGCCATAAAGATTTGCCTCCCCTCACAATATATTGGTCCAATACATACTTTTCAACATCTGTAAAGGTTTCGCTAGGTTTCGCAACAATTGTCAAATCGAAAGTGGAAAGCTGATTCAATACATTTTGAGCGTTTTTTTCAGTTGAATCCAAGGTTATTGCCCCAATGTTATAATAGTCCTTTAAATCGGTCAGGAAATCGGCCAAATACCGATCGTCAAGTTCACCGTTCCCTTTAAGAACAGCAATCTTCTTCTTCTCCGTTATCTGTAATTTTTTGAAGGCATCTGAGAAAGCATATTCTAAATTTTGAACGGAGTTGTTGATGCGCTCCTCAGGGGTAGCACCTATTTTGTTTTTAAGCAGGGGCACTTTTATGGTTTGGTTCTTATAATTGACCATGGCCCATGGAAAAACCAATTCCTGGGTAGTTCGTCCATTTTCTTCAATGGTCACGCTTGCCGGTCGTAACCCCAATTGTTGCAGATTGATGATGGTTTCTTCCCTTAAATCCGCCTCTTCCAAAGGGTTTACCAAATTGAAAATTATGTTTTTGTTTTCATTCCTAAACTGTTCCAATAAAAGAATGGTCTCTTTCTGTAATCGTGTAAATTCACTGGGCAGGTCGCCATCCAATAATACATCAATAACGACCGGACTGATAAATGGTTGGGTCGATTGCAAAGCTGGTTCAGAAAGGGTAAAACGTTTATCCTCCGTTAAATCAAAACGGGTATAGGCGTACCGAGAAATTCCGTTTACCACAACCAAACCCAAAAGGGCAATGACTATTGAAAATCTTTTGCTCATTTACCTTTGGTTTTGTTTGACAATCGATAAATGGCCAAATAAATGAAGAATGCCGAAAAACTCAGAAAATAAAGAATATCCCTAGTATCCAGTATTCCTTTCGAAATATCAGTAAAATGCGCTTTTACACCCAGCCCCTTAACGAATTGTTGCGTTTTTCCATCAGCGAAAAGCGTAGCAAGAGCTTCTGGACCATAATACATAACGAAACAGAGAACTGCAGCAAGGATAAATGCAAAAATCTGGTTGTCGGATATTGAAGAAGCACATACACCTATACTACAATAAAGACCCAGTAGGAAAACCAATCCAAAATAAGAGCCCAACACAACACCTGTGTCATAATTGGCCGGTATTATTCCTAAATCAGAAATGGCAAAAACATAAACAATAGTTGGTATTAAGGCGATGAGGCCAACTACAAAAACACCGAAGAACTTCCCCAGAACGATTTTGGTAATAGAGATGGGTTTTATCAACAAGAGTTCCAAAGTGCCTAATTTTTTTTCTTCCGCCACACTGCGCATAGTCACGGCGGGAACCAAAAAAAGAAAGACCCACGGCGTTAGTTGAAAGAAACTATCCAAATCGGCAAACCCATTATCAAATATGTTGAATCCACCTCTGAATACCCATAGGAAAAGGCCGTTAAGTAGAAGAAATAACAATACAATCAAATACCCTATGGTAGAATTGAAAAAAGACTGTAGTTCTTTTTTAAAAATAGCTATCATATCATTTATACTGATGACGCTCTTTTGCTAACGCTCCAAGCTTCTGCCTTATCTTGAAACAATTCTTTCGTCCGGCTCCAGACCGATTTAAAAAAGTCTGATTTTCTGTAGGCCTCGAGGGCGGTCTCATCTCTCCATTTGCTGTAGGTGAAAAAAATATGCGGATTTGCATTGTCTTGATACAGTTCTAAAAACTGACAGCCTTCAAAATTTCGTATGGTATTTTTAGTTTCTTTAAACAAAGCCTCAAAGCTAGAAATATTTTCTTCTTTAAAGGTCAATTTCACGATTCTCGTAAGCATTAAAGAAAATTTATAGTTATGATATCTTGGTGCTTTAAACCAATCAACGAAGAAGCACCACCTACGGTTTTCAGGTCGCTTTTAAATATGGCCAATTCAAGATGCCCATAAGAGTTAAATAGGGCAAGAAAATCACTTGCACCCTTTCTTTGGTTTTTCGGAAGTTCAAAATCTATCATTTCGGTATAGGTCTTGAATATTGAATTTAACCGATGTCGTCGGGCAACCACTTCATAAGAACGCCCGTTGCGATAGGCCTCAAATAGTGCTTTTGTAATACTGGTCACAACATTTCCATAATGGTCAATATAGATGACGTTACCTGTAATCGTGGCACCATTGTTCGTTACTCTAGGCTCGATGACCTTTAGTTCTCGAAGTGTATTATGAGGCTGGCTAACGACCTCCATTTTTCCTCCACGGGCCAAATGACAGGCAACTTTTGTAAACACTTCTAGCTCAGGAAATGGGTTGGGTTGGTTATTTGGCAGTGCTATGCGATTGATTTTATCAGGTGCTTTTTCGTTGGCTAGAATCGATAGTACTCCATTGTCGGCACAGATGAAAAAATGCCCTTCGATTTCTGCCAAAATGTGTTCGCTTTCTGGAGACCATTCTGATTCCAAACCGACCAGGTGTATACTGCCGGTAGGAAATTCTGGATACGTGCATTTGAGGATGTAGGCACATTCATGCACATCAAACGGCGAAATTTCATGAGAAATATCAACAATGGTAGTCTCTGGCACTTCTGACAGAATACGCCCTTTTATAGCTGCCACGAAATGGTCTTTCGTTCCAAAATCAGTGGTTA
>CAYNUM010000175.1:3954-5616 GCA_964400025.1 uncultured Croceivirga sp. | reverse complement strand
CCTATCTCATCCAAAAAAATAGTACCCTTATTGGCCGCCTCAAATTTACCGGCACGATCTTTTACCGCAGAGGTAAAGGCACCTTTGACATGACCGAACAGTTCACTTTCTATCAATTCTGAGGGTATCGCGGCACAGTTTACTTCTATAAATGGGGCGGCAGAACGTGGACTCTTCTGATGTACCCAATGGGCCACAAGTTCTTTTCCCGTTCCATTGGAACCTGTAATGAGCACTCGGGCATCGGTCGGCGCTACTTTTTCAATCATATCCTTGATGTTGCCAATAGCGGGGCTATCGCCAATCATCTCATAATTCTTACTGACCTTTTTCTTTAGGATTTTGTTCTCTACGACCAATTCCTTTCTATCCAGGGCATTTCTGACCGTGGTCAACAGACGATTAAGGTCTGGTGGTTTCGAAATGTAATCAAAGGCCCCAATGCGCATGGTATTGACAGCAGTATCCAAATCACCATGACCGGAAATCATGATAAAGGGTATCTCAGGCTTTTCCTTCTTGGCAGCTTCCAGCACCTCTACCCCATCCATCTTTGGCATCTTGATATCACAGAGCACCAAATCGAAATCTTCCTTCTTTAAAATTTCGAGTCCTTTAACCCCGTCTTCCGCCTCAGAAACTTGATAGTCATCACTTTCCTCAGAAAGAATTTTTAGCAATACCCGCCTGATGGCAGCCTCGTCTTCTATGACCAATATTTTTGACATGCAATCTTTTTTAAAATACCGAAACCCTGAAACCTGTTCGCAAAAACAAGTTGGCTTCATTGTTCAATAAAAATACATCATTACGCTTATCATCACGTAGGGAACTATCTAAAAATAGCGACCTTCCGAACAAAACGTAAAACGACATTTCTTTGGTAAACCTGCATTGATAGCCAATATTGGCGACCAAAGCCGACAATGAAATTCGAGAACCAATATTGCCATCGGGTAATTCAATGTCGTCTTGTACATTGATAAAATAACCATCCAAAGACAGTGCCAATTGCAACAAATGTTTCTCTGACAGATGGTATTTGAAATTTGATTTTGGAATACCCAAGGTATAGGACCATTTGGGATGAAAACGGCGGTAATAACTTACCAACGGTAACGGTATGGGTATACCCGTTGTACTATTAAAAGAAAGCCCAACCACAATTCTGTACGGCTTATCTGCAGATGAATTTTCTTTCCATAAGGAAGCGGTAGCATTAAAGAAAAAGTCGTCAGATTGTATACCCCCTTTAAGGTTTGAAGCCAATCTTGGGGTCACGATACCCACCAATCGCCAATTCTCGTTCCATTTGGTGACATAGCCCAGATTAAGGTCGATGATATGGAGTTTTTCCACGTCACTATTGGCGAAGGGAAAATCCCTGCTGAAATCAATGTCAAACTCATTGTACTCACCACCTACTACAAGATAGTCTTTCTTGTTCACTTTAAATGGCACGTTGAGCAAAGCACGATACCTAGAGGTTTGAATGCCCGTATTGTTTTCAGGTATTCGAAGGTATTCTACACGAAAGAGATCGGTGCTTTGGGCCATGGTCGAGAAAACTCCAACCAGCCAGCAAACTAATACCAAATAACAGGTAGGTTGCTTGGCACTTCTTTTGTTTATTGCTCTTTCGATGACGCTTTTGAATAAAGG
>CAYNUM010000175.1:2496-3944 GCA_964400025.1 uncultured Croceivirga sp. | reverse complement strand
CGTTGTGGGAATGGTATGGTAACGTTGTTCTGTCTAAATTTCTTGTCCAACGCATAGCGAATATCGCTTTTTATGCGCGGACCGATGAAACTGTCGTTGATGAAAAAATTTATCGAAAACAAGAGGGCAGAATCCGCAAAGTCTTCAAAGATGACAAAAGGCTTGGGGTTCTTGAGCACCCCTTTTTGTTCAAGTACGGCCTCTTCGAGCAATCGCGTGACCAAATCAACATCACTGCCGTAGGCCACACCAATGTTTACCTTTTCACGTGTGGTCTTATGGTTTTGGGTGTAGTTATAAATGGTATTGCTGATGAACTTATGATTGGGTATAATGACAATCTTATCGTCTCGAGTTATGGCCCGTGTCGTCCTCAATTTTATTTCAAAAACCTTGCCCACCTTGCCATCGACCTCAACCACGTCACCTACTTGCAATGACTTATCGACCATAATCAAAATACCGGCAATGATATCTTGAAAGAGTTCTTGTAGGGCAAGACCCAGACCCACAAAAAGGGCCGCCGAAGCAGTGAGGATTACCGTTACATTGATTCCGGCGGCACTCATGGTCACCAAAATCACCACGAGATACACTACATACTTAATGAACTTAAAGATGCTCACAAACTTGAGCTTGTCCTCAGACCCCATCTTTCGGGTAAATAGTTTGCGCAACATTTTCAATGCAAAGCTGGTCACCATAAAGGCAAATGTGAGCAGTAACAGCAGCCCAATGGTCACGTGAATCGAATTTTCACCTTCACCCAGGTGTAGGCCCCAATTCAAAAATTCTTGAAGGGAGCCCCAAATGTCTTGTTCGACAAACTGTTTCAATTCACTTTCGTTCTGTGCCATGCCTAATATTTAAGCCATTTATAAAGTTCTTTATAAGTAGGCTTTTTACCGTACATCAAAATACCCACACGATAGATTTTGGCGGCCAGCCAAACGATAGCCAGAAAGGTCGCAATCAATAGCGCTATACTCAAGAGCAATTGCCAGATTGGCACCCCACCCTCACCAACACCACCAGGCAAACGCATTAGCATCACAATAGGTGAGGTCAACGGAAACAATGAAAAGCCAACGGCAATGGGGCCATGAGGGTTGCTAAATACTGAGAAGAAGCCCACATATATGGCCAACATCAAGGGCAAAATGATGGGGAATATAAACTGTTGCGTATCGGTCTCATTATCAACGGCAGCACCAATGGCCGCATAAATGGAACTGTAAATTAAATAGCCCAGGACAAAGTAAATGACAAAGGAAAACAACAACAAAAACCAAGGAATCTTGAACAATTCGTTAGCGTATTTCTGAAGGTCAGCGTCAGCATCGGGCATCGGTGGCATCGTGCCCATATTACCCGCTTGAACGGCCGGGTTGGCACCTAGGGCAGCAATATCAATATCCAACACCAACAAGGCTATGAACAGTAAGATG
>CAYNUM010000175.1:0-2470 GCA_964400025.1 uncultured Croceivirga sp. | reverse complement strand
TTACCCCCGCGAGAGAATTGCCGATAATCTTGCCCAACATCAATTGAAAGGGCTTAACCGAAGAAATGATGACCTCAATAATCCGTGAGGTCTTTTCTTCTATGACACTACGCATCACAAAACCGCCATAAATAATGATGAACATCATAATAAGATAGCCGAAACCACCACCGATAAAGGCTTTAAGCTCATTGATGCCCTTTAGGTTACGTTCGCCCTCAAAGGTGGCCGTTTGAAGCACATAACCCTTTTCAATGGTCTTAAAATCTTCGTTGGAAACGCCAAGGTCACTCAGGCGACTTTTTCGTAGGCGGTTTTCAAAAATGTCTTCCAATCGATTCAATACTGCATTGGGCGGATTGTCTTTGGTATACAAAAAAGCCTGCTCAGAAGCGCTTTCAAGACTGGCAGTTGCCGGAATATGCAGTAAGCCGTCGTACTCCAGTGACACGGTAGAATCTTTCGCCTGTTGCAGGTCAATATCAGTGAATTCGATAAAGGAAACCGATTCAGCCGGCAAAAAATCGCCATGAAAATAGCGGCTTTCGTTAAAGACCGAAACGATATGGATTTCACTGTCGTTGATTTTGGTCAGATAGGCTATCAGCACAATCATGCCCACCATAAGAATCGGACTTAAAAAGGTCATGACCACAAAAGAACGATTGCGCACCTTGGCCAAATACTCCCGTTTGATGATCAATGCCAACTTGCTCATTCTCCTTTGGCTTTTACGGTTTGAATAAAAATGTCGTTGGCCGAGGGTATGGTCTCCTCAAAGTGGTTGATATTGGCGAGTTGTGCAAAATGTGACAAGACCTCTGTGGTATCTGGTGAAGGAAGCTTTAGGGTAAAGTCCAACTGTTTTTCTATAGGGTCGAGTATTGGGTTCGAAATCTGAAACTTTTCCTGTAGCTCGCTGATTAGGCCCTCACCTTGCCCGTTCACTTGCAGCCCCACTTGGAAAATGTTGTTCTTATAGGCCTTTTTGATGTCCAAAAGCTTACCATCCAAAATTTTATGTGATTTATGAATGAGGGCGATATATTCACAAAGTTCTTCGACCGATTCCATTCGGTGGGTTGAAAATATGATGGAAGTACCCTGCTTCTTTAGCTGGAGAATTTCATCTTTTATCTTATTGGCATTGATGGGGTCAAAACCAGAAAAAGGTTCATCAAAAATTAGCAGTTTGGGTTGGTGCAATACGGTCACAATAAACTGTATTTTTTGGGCCATGCCTTTGGAGAGCTCTTGAATTTTTTTGTTCCACCAGTCCCCTATTTCGAGGCGTTCGAACCAGTATTTCAGCCGTTTTTTGGCCTCTTGTTTTGACAGCCCCTTGAGCTGCGCCAAATACAGGGCCTGCTCCCCGACCTTCATACTCTTGTAAAGCCCACGTTCTTCGGGCAGGTAGCCGATAGTCGCAATATGTTCGGGCGCTAAGGGTTCACCATCAAAAAACACCTGCCCTGAATCGGGAAAGGTAATTTGATTGATGATACGTATCAAAGTGGTCTTACCGGCCCCATTGGGACCTAAGAGCCCATAAATACAATTCTTGGGAATTTCAAGGGAAACACTACTAAGTGCGGTATGCCCACCGAAGGATTTTGAGACATTTTCCGCAACCAAAATAGGGGTCATGCACTAAATTTTGGCAAAGATACAATTATGAAGGTTTCTGAAATCATAGACTATCCAAGGGGCTTTTTATCTTGGATACACTTCTTGGAGTCACTTTGGTATACAATTGTGTGGTCTTAATGGAATTATGCCCCAACAGTTCTTGAATGAACCTCATATCGGCACCCGATTCCAGCAAATGGGTAGCGTAGCTATGGCGCAGACCATGAATGCCCACGGTTTTGTTTACACCTGCCTTGCGCATGGCGGTCTTAAAAATGTTTTGAACACTGACCTTGGCATATTGCCCCCCATATTGACCTTCTAGCAAATATTCTTGAGGCCTATATTGCAGATAGTACCTTCTTAAGAGAGGTAAGAGGCTTGTCGGAAGGGGCACATACCTGTCTTTTTTACCTTTGGCCCCACGTACATGGGCCATCATTCTATCGCTATCGATATCACCAACCATGAGGTTGACCACTTCTGATACCCTAAGCCCCATGCCATAGGTGAGCTGTAGTGCCACCAAATGCTTTAGGTTGGTCGTTACCGAAAAAATACGTTTTACCTCTTTTTTGCTTAGGGTCTTGGGTAAACGCTGTGGTTTTTTTGGCCTTGGAATATCAAAAAACATTCTTGGCCTGTACAACACCTGTTCGTAATAGAACTTTATGGCATTGATTTTACCATTCAGCTTTCGTTCGGCCATGCCTTCTTGGTCTACACAGTACAAGAAGTAGTCTTTTAGGCGCTTCGGGGTCATTTTTTCAACAGGGAAGTCCTTTAGCAACCTCAACAAATGACCAAATTCACTCAAGTATTGCCTAATCGTATTTTGGCT
>CAYNUM010000174.1:4193-5638 GCA_964400025.1 uncultured Croceivirga sp. | reverse complement strand
ATTGGCTTTTTCTAAACCATCAGTCCTATCGATATGACCCCAACTTGCTATAATAGCGTAGCACCAACCTATTGCTACAAGTGGTTCCGCATAGGATGGATCTTCTTGGGCACTACGTTTAAAATACCCAATGGCCTTTTCCATATTAACCAGGTTCCAGGTTAGTTGATAGTATCTGCCCTTTAAATACCATTGATAGGCAGAAAGGTTACTGGTCTGGATTTCAGATAAGGAATCCTCAATTTCCAAGTGTCCAAAATTCTCTCTGATTTTATCAGCAATTAATAAACTTACTTCGTCCTGGAGCTCAAAAACATCATCTAATTTTCTATCGAATTTATCGGACCACAACAGAAATCCATTATCAGTTCTGGTCAACTGTGTAGTTATTCGAATACGTTCTTTGAAAATACGCACGCTACCTTCCACAGCATTTGTTACTCCCAATTTGTTTCCAATCAAACGAATGTCCGTAGGCTTACCCTTAAAAGCAAAAGCTGATGTTCTGGCTGTCACCTTTAATCCATCGATTTTGGACAGCGCATTTATTATTTCTTCAGTAATTCCATCTGAAAAATATTCGTAGGATTCATCACCACTTAAATTTTTAAATGGTAAAACAACGAGTGACTTTTCTGATGTTATTGAAGTTGGAACCAATTTTCAAAGGTTGGATGTTACTAAAATAAAGATTGTTTTAATTCGGAGGGCAATGCTCCTAAAGACAGTTTCCTTGAATGTAACCTTAATGACAGACCAAACCAAAAAAGCCAGTTACCTTTGTAAAAATGCTAAAGCGCTACTTTCCCATACTTCATTGGCTACCGAAATATAAGGCCGAGTACCTTGCCGGCGATATTTCTGCTGGTTTTACGGTTGGGGTGATGTTAATTCCTCAGGGTATGGCCTATGCGTTAATAGCGGGTTTGCCACCTGTTTATGGGCTATATGCTGCTCTGGTGCCCAATCTTATCTATGCCTTTACAGGGTCAAGTCGAAAATTAGCCGTTGGCCCCGTCGCCCTAGATTCACTGATTGTTGCTTCCAGTTTGGCAGCCATGAAATTGGCCACGTCCGAAGCCTATATTTCGATGGCACTTTTCTTGGCGCTTCTGGTGGGAGTATTTCAGTTGACCATGGGTTTTTTAAAAATGGGCTTCCTAGCAAATTTTTTATCTCGCCCAGTGGTTAGTGGTTTTACCTCGGCGGCTGCACTTGTTATCGCGGTGAGTCAGTTGAAATATCTGTTTGGATTGGAAATCAAAACCATAGGTACACTAGAAACCCTGACCGCGGTTATTCAGAATATTGGGCAGACCAATGGCTATGACCTTATCATTGGATTGGGGGCAATTTTGGTCATTGTCGGATTGAAAAAACTAAATCGAAAACTACCCGCCGCAATGGTAGTGGTTGTCTTGTCCATAATAGGAATTTACTTTTTC
>CAYNUM010000174.1:0-4178 GCA_964400025.1 uncultured Croceivirga sp. | reverse complement strand
AATGAGACCGATGTACATATTTTGGGTACTGTTCCCCGAGGGCTTCCTGGTTTCGTTTTACCCAATATTGAAATGAACCAGTTGTTTGTGGCGATACCCACAGCATTGGCATTGGCCTTTATTTCCTTTGCAGAGGCTATGTCGATTGCCAAGGCCGTTGAAGAAAAATCCAAGGAATATCATACGCGACCCAATCAAGAGTTACGGGCCTTGGGCCTTTCCAACATCATTGGCTCATTTTTTCAGTCTTTTCCGGCCAACGCCGGACTTTCGAGAACAGCGGTCAATGTAGATGAAGGGGCCAAGACAGGAATGGCTTCCATTATTAGCGTGGTTGCAGTAGCACTAACATTGCTTTTTCTTACGCCTTATTTTTATTATTTGCCGAAATCAGTTTTAGGCGCCATCATATTGGTCGCAGTTTACGGACTGATAGATGTCAACTATCCCAAGCAACTGTACAAAAAACAGAAAGATGAGTTTGTGCTACTTGCCGTGACCTTCATTACGACCTTGCTGATAGGTATTGCTCAGGGCATTATTTTCGGGGTACTGTTCTCATTGGTTTTTTTGGTGTATCGAATTTCCAAACCTCATATTGCGGTTTTGGGAAAAATCAAGGGCATGGAGTACTTCAAAAATATCAATCGTTTTTCTGATGACGTCGAAGTTCATGATGAGATTCTTATGCTTCGTTTTGACGCTCAGCTTTTCTTCGCCAATGTGCCCTATTTTAAAAGAACACTATTAAAAGAAGTGAGAAAAAAAGGCCCACAATTAAAGTATGTCATACTTAATGCTGAGCCTATCAATTATTTGGATGATACCGCCGTCAACGAATTGAAAACGATTATCAAACAGCTGAGTGAAAAGGAGATTACCTTTAAATTGGCCGGGGCAATTGGACCTATTCGTGATATTCTCAAAAAGAGTGGTTTGCTCGAATGTATCGGACAACAGAACATCTATGTGCGAACAGCTGAAGCATATGCTGATAGTCTAGAAAAGATAGAGCGAAGTGCGATACAGGAAAAAGTTTCATTGCAGTATAAGTAAATGTGATAATTGTTACACTTTCTTAAGCAGGATAACCCTAATTTTGAACCATATTTTTTAAAGAATGAACATAGAACAGATATATACCGGATGTTTGGCACAAGGGGCCTACTATATTGAAAGTGAAGGTGAGGTTGCCATAATTGATCCATTACGTGAGGTCCATCCTTATTTGGAAAGGGCCAAGCGAGACAATGGCGAAATCAAATTTATTTTCGAAACCCATTTCCACGCCGATTTTGTAAGTGGGCATGTAACCTTATCAAAAGAAACGGGTGCACCTATAATTTATGGCCCCGATGCAAATCCATCATTTGATGCGATAATTGCAAAAGATGGCCAAGAATTTCAATTGGGCAAACTTACAATTGTAGTGCTTCATACGCCTGGTCATACAATGGAAAGTTCCACATACTTACTACGTGATGAAAATGGTAAAGACCACGCCATTTTTAGTGGTGATACCCTTTTTCTTGGTGATGTCGGGCGCCCTGATTTGGCCCAAAAAGCTGCTAATATGACCCAAGAGCAATTGGCTGCAACACTATTTGATAGTTTACGGAATAAAATCATGCCCTTGGCCGATGATGTTATTGTTTATCCTGCCCATGGTGCTGGTTCCGCCTGTGGAAAAAATATGATGAAGGAAACGGTGGATACTTTGGGCAACCAAAAGAAAATGAACTATGCCCTTCGTGCAGATATGACGAAGGAAGAGTTTGTTCAAGAAGTAACAGACGGATTGTTGCCTCCACCACAATACTTTCCACTTAACGTAAAAATGAACAAAGAGGGCTATGATGATATTGGTGATGTATTGGAGAGAGGTGCAGTTGCCCTCTCACCAGATGCTTTTGAGACGGCCGCGAACGAGACAGGTGCCGTAGTTTTGGATGTGCGTCATCAAGATGAATTTGCCAAAGCACATGTGCCACGCTCTATTTTTATAGGGTTGAACGGAAGTTTTGCCCCTTGGGTGGGTGCATTGATTGCTGATGTGAAACAACCCATTTTGTTGATTGCGCCGGAAGGTAAAGAAGAAGAGACTATAACCCGACTTTCGAGGGTTGGCTTTGATGGAACGATTGGGTATTTGGATGGAGGTGTGGAGGCTTGGGCGGCCGCAGGAAAAGATGTGGATACCGTTAAAAGCATTGATGCCACTACCTTTAAGGTTCATCTAGAAGCAAAAGAACCAGTCTTCGATGTTCGAAAAGAATCTGAGTTTAGTGCCGAGCATATCGAGGATGCCCATTTAACCCCATTGGATTTCTTGAACGACCATTTGGCCGAGTTTCCCTCTGATAAAACTTTTTATGTACACTGTGCTGGTGGTTATAGAAGTATGATTGCCGCTTCCATATTAAAGAGTCGTGGCATTCACAATTTGGTTGATATTGCTGGTGGATTCGCTGCTATAAAGAAAGCAGGTATTCCAACCACCGACTTTGTTTGTCCATCAACACTTAAATCTTAAAAATGCAAACCACAATTACAGTTCAAAACTTGAAATGCGGGGGTTGTGCCACTACAATTAAAAGTAGGTTGGCAGAGCTCAAAGGGGTCAGTAATTTGCAGGTTAATGAAACTGAAAGTAGTGTGGCGGTATCCTATGTTCAAGAAGACACCCTTTTAATCATAAAACAAAAACTTGCTGCATTGGGGTATCCTGAAGTAGATTCAGAGAATGGAATTTTGACCCAGGCAAAGTCTTTTGTTAGTTGCGCTGTTGGTAGATTATCTAAATAAATATGAAGCAATTTATTGTTTGCTTTTTAATGGTATTGATGGGTCTTTCTTGCAAGAACGAAGAACCCAAAGGGATTACAGTTGTTGACAAAGCCTTTTTGAAAAGGGAGGTAATAGGTAAAAATGTACAGCTAATTGATGTGCGAACACCTGAAGAATTCAATTCTGGTCATATAGATGATGCGATAAATCTCAATATCATCGATAGCGATTCATTTTTAAAACAGATGGAGTCTCTTAAGAAAGATGAACCTGTATATCTTTATTGCAAAATGGGTGGTCGAAGTAACCGTGCTGCCCAGTTGCTTAAAGAAAATGGTTTTACTGCCATCTACGACTATTCTGGAGGATATAATGATTGGGTTTTGGACTAATGTCAGATAACCTAAAAGCCAATTACTGGAACACGCGCTACCAAGAAAATCGCTTAGGGTGGGATATCGGTTACCCCTCAACACCCCTAAAAGAATATATCAATCAACTTGAAGATAAATCTTTACGGATTTTGATTCCCGGCGGCGGCAATGCCTATGAAGCTGAATATCTTTATCAAAGAGGATTCAAGAATACCTTTGTGGTCGACGTTGCAGAAACGGCTAAAACGAATTTTTTGAATCGTTTCCCAAAATTTCCAGAAGGTCAGTTTTTAGTACAGGACTTTTTTGAGTTGGAAGGGAAGTTTGATTTAATCTTGGAGCAGACCTTTTTCTGTGCCCTGCATCCTTCATTGCGAAAGTCTTATGCTCAAAAGATGGCTGAGTTGCTTCAACAACCAACCGGAAATTTAGTTGGGCTTTTATTCGATTTTCCGCTTGAAAGCGGGCCACCATTTGGTGGGTCTAAAAAAGAATATGAAGCGTATTTCAACCCCCATTTTCGTATTGATATTTTGGAACGTTGTTATAATTCCATACCACCAAGGCAAGGTAAAGAGTTATTCTTTAAACTTGAACCAAAGACGAAAGTTTTATCATCGCAAAACGACGAATAGAACATGGCAAGTTTTAACGAAATTATTTCAGGAGAAAAACCAGTACTCATTGATTTTTATGCGACCTGGTGCGGTCCATGTCAGACTATGATGCCTATTCTTGACGAGGTAAAAAAACAAGTCGGTGATAAGGCTAAAATTATAAAAATAGACGTGGACAAAAACCAAGTTTTGGCCAATACCTGCCAAGTTAGGGGAGTACCAACATTAATGGTTTTTAAAAAGGGGTCTTTACAATGGCGGCAATCGGGTGTGGTTACTGCTAGTGAGTTGGTAAGTGTTTTAGTATAAGTTGTTTAGTTTTTTTTGACAAAACCATGTTTTAATTGCCCCCAAAATCCTTTGGGCATCGCCTCATCACCAGGATATCCCAAATCAATGG